>NZ_JBJFZV010000009.1:0-54702 GCF_045033015.1 Ligilactobacillus sp. LYQ60 | reverse complement strand
AAGGAAAGAGTGCGGTGATGATGGCCTGAAGGATACACCTGTTCCCATGCCGAACACAGTAGTTAAGCTTCAGCGCGCCGAGAGTAGTTGGGGGACCGCCCCCTGTGAGGGTAGGACGTCGCCGTGCTTTTTATTCCGGCATAGCTCAGTTGGTAGAGCACCTGACTGTTAATCAGGTTGTCGACGGTTCGAGCCCGCCTGCCGGAGTGACATGTTAATGACCCGTTGGTCAAGTGGTTAAGACACCGCCCTTTCACGGCGGTAACATGGGTTCAAATCCCGTACGGGTCATGATGGAGGATTAGCTCAGCTGGGAGAGCATCTGCCCTACAAGCAGGAGGTCACAGGTTCGAGCCCTGTATCCTCCATTTGAACGGGAAGTCGTTCAATGGTATATTTAGTAACAGTATAACTTTTCTATTGTGGCTCGGTAGCTCAGTCGGTAGAGCAACGGATTGAAGCTCCGTGTGTCGGCAGTTCGATTCTGTCCCGCGCCACCATGGAGGGGTAGCGAAGTCTGGCTAAACGCGGCGGACCGTAAATCCGCTCCTTCGGGTTCGGAGGTTCGAATCCTCTCCCCTCCATATATAGGGATATAGTTTAAAGGTAGAACTACGGTCTCCAAAACCGTCGGTGTGGGTTCAATTCCTACTATCCCTGTTATATTGTTATGGCGGTAGTGGCGAAGTGGTTAACGCACCTGGTTGTGGCCCAGGCACGCGTGGGTTCGATTCCCACCTACCGCCCTTGTCACTGGGGTATGGCCAAGTGGTAAGGCAAAGGACTTTGACTCCTTCATGCACTGGTTCGAATCCAGTTACCCCAATTGTGGGGATTGGCCTGGTGACCTGTTCTTAATGGCGGTATAGCCAAGTGGTAAGGCAGAGGTCTGCAAAACCTTTATCACCGGTTCAAATCCGGTTACCGCCTTTAGTTCCTAAAGGTGCTAACTGTATCATATTTATCATGCCGGTGTGGCGGAATTGGCAGACGCGTTGGACTCAAAATCCAATGTCCGTTAGGACGTATCGGTTCGACCCCGATCACCGGTATTAATTGAATTATTAATTCAAGGGAAACGTTGTTAAATCAACGTTTTTCTTTTGTTTTTAAGGGTATTTTGACACATGTTTTTGAATCCTTGTGCACGTTCTGTGCACAGCGGAATTTTGCGTGTGCAGATTTGTGCACACGAATTGACGGAAGGAACTAATTTAACAATTTGGGCAATATATAAAGAAAGGGAGTAGCATGACAGACTACTCCTTTTTGTGTAATTATTTGAATTTGTTCTTTTCCGTTAATCTAGCTAATTCCTTGAATACAGGAAGAAGGCTTTGCGAAATACGTTCCAGTTCTTCTTCGTCAACTCTCCGTATAACCTTAATCAATTCTTGGGTGGCTTGAGGGAAAACACTATTAATAGAAGTAATATCGTCCATAAAGAGTTGTGCCATTGGAATATCTAAGGCGTTACAAATATCTAGTACCCGCTGAATACTGATATTGGGATAAATACCATTTTCAACCTTACTAATATAGTTGGGCGTTAAGTTACATTTTTCGGCAAGCTGTTCTTGCGTGTAGTGTTTCTTTAGTCGTTCTTCTCTGATGCGTTTACCGACAGGAAAATCTTTTGCGTACATAAATAATCCCTTCATTTATTAGTCCTAATAATTAGGCTATTAGGAAATCGGGCCTTTCTTAACGGCGTAAATGGAATGTATCTGAATTAATATGTACTGAATGGAATATATGAGTTATAATAATGCCGTTAAGTATATGAATAGAATATTTAATTGATTTGTTCGCGTAGGTGAAACTTAATTGTACAGGAGGATACATATATGGAAAAGAAGAAAGTTTTAACGGCTGTGGCCGTTGGGGCTGCAACTATGGCAGCCGGAGTGGGTGCTAACCACGTTAAGGCTGATTCAGTAACAGTTACAAAACAGCAAGTGGGGGACGAAACTAAAGTTACCACAACAACGACTAAGACCGTGGATAGCCAGGAACAGATTAACCAGACTAAGCAACAGGTAAATGACCAGAAGAAGGTTACCGACCAGGCTAGTTCTGTTGTCGACCAGGATTCGCAAAAAGTGAGTCAGGATAAGAATGATGTTGCTCACTGGCAGTCAGAAGCCTCACAGGCAACACCAGCAAACGTTGCAGCTAACCAGCAGGCGCAGTCTAGCCAACAGGCAAAAATTTCTGCTGATAAAACTACTGTTTCCAACCAACAGAAGAATGTTAGTGACGCTCAAAGTAAGGTGGATTCAGCGCAGTCAACCTTAAATGACAAGCAGGCTGAACAGTCTAGCGCTCAGACGGCTTACAACAACGCCGAAAATAATTACAATAAGGCAAAAGATGAGGTTGCTAATAGCCAGCAAGCGATTGCTAATCAGCAAAACCAGGTTAATCAGGATAAGCAAACGGTAGCAAACGACCAAAGTAAGGTTACTGATTTAACTAATCAGGTAAGTAGTGACCAAAGTAAAGTTACGGCTGATGAAAGTAACATTAATAATGCTGGGCAAAAAGAACAAGCGGACCAAGATAAGTTAAACCAAGATGAAAGTAGCTTGTCAACAGCGCAGAACCAACTGAATAGTGACCAGCAAAAGTTGAATGATTTACAGAATCAGAAAAGCTACGTTCCAACAGCGCCAACTATTCCGGCAGCAATGGCGGACGCTATGAAGAATCCAACTTCAACTAACATTAATGTTAATAGTGATGTAACTAACTGGAATATGAATAATCAGTTTACAAATGAAACGGCTAACCGTCAAATCAACGACCCGAGTTTAAATTACTATGTGGATGCTGGTAACTTATCAGCTAACGATTTGAAGATTTTAAATGAGCGGGCGCTTGCTTACCTTAACCAGTTTCGTAAGCAATTAGGACTAACACCACTTGATTATAATTCAGAAGCGGCTCAGATTGCTCAAGCAGTGTCAAAGACGTATGACAATGATAAGTCCTATACCACTGATGATCCAAATGCATTCAATACTCTGGAAAATTATCATTTGTCTTCTCCTTCTGCCGGGACCACCGGCGAAAGCGGTGTTCCGAATAAAAATCATGTCACTATGAATGACCTTGTAAATCAAGTTTATAATGAAATTTATGATACTTTATTCGCCGACCCTCAAAATGACTTAGGGCACATGCACGAGCTACTTGATTCTGGTGATGTTTTGTTAGGTATTTCTCCTGATGAAACGGGAGCTATTCATTATGTGAGCATTAATTTGACCTCAAATGGCAGTTCAACATACGAGAATACCAACATCCCACAAGACCCGTCAATTTTCGAGGGCAAGAGCGAGGTTGTACCGGACGTATCAGACGTACAAAGTCAGATTGCCAGTGCTAAGCAAGCGATCCAGAATGATCAGAACCAGGTTGATAGTTTAACTAATCAGGTTAATGCTGATAAAGCACAACTGGCCCAGGATACACCAAGTGGGTTACAACAACAGTTGGCTAACGACCAATCGAAGTTATCACAGGATACGCAGGCATTAAATAACGCTAAGCAGACTCTGACTAACGATCAGCAAACCCTGCAGAATGATGAAAATACGTTAAGTCAGATGCAACAGAACGCTAGCGACCCGCAGGCATACCTGAGTACCATGGCGAACCAATTAGCAACGGCTAAGACTAATTTGGATAACGCTAATAACGCGGTTGCTCAAGCTCAGCAAGCTTACAATGATGCTGAAAATAACTTGAAGCAACAGCAACAGATTTTAGCTAACGACCAAGCCCAGCTGGCTAAGGATGAAGCAACCTTAAAGGACTTACAGCAGCAGGCACAGGATTACGCTGACGCTCCGCAAAAGTTAGCTGACGCCCAGCAAAAACTGGCGCAAGATATGGCTCAGTATAACCAGGATCATCAGACCTATTTGGATGATTTACAGGTATTGAATGAGCTTGAAACTAAGTTACTGAATGAAGAAAAAACCTACACTACAACGACGGTTGAATGGATTAAAAATCCGCACCCTACGACAACGAGTGAGATTGGGAACCAGTACGTTCTGAACAACCGCGTAAATCAGAGTAGCAGTCGGCAGCAGGCTACGTCTACCACAGTACAGTTTGATAGCATGGACGAAGTCCAGGCGGCGGAAGTTCCAGGATTGCGGCGGAGTAACCGGAACAATGGTTTACCGGATACCGGTGATAACCAGAATAGCGCAGCAACCGTTGCGGGATTACTTGGCTTAGGGTTAGCTGGAATTTTGAGCATGTTGGGTTTGGCAGAACGGAAAAGGCAGAAATAGTATATAGTTCATATAAATATTAATGCTTGTGGCTGCATTCTTAATTTAAAGGGGGGTATTATCTAATGGTTAAGTTTGAAGAGGTATATGATTCTCAAAGTAACATGCCAATTAAGCGTGAAGAGGCTATTACGGAAATAAAAAAGGGTTGCAGGGATAGGTATGATTATTGGTGTCCAGTTTGTCGAGATAAACGGGCACAACTAATGATTGTAAATCTTAATAGTGTGAATCCGTATTTTAAAATAATGCCTAATTGTAAACATGTTTATTCTGATTGTCCGTATCAGTTGAATGTAAAGAGATTTAAAAACCAGGTTAAAACCACTCGCAATTATTTAAAGACTCCTCATAATATGCAAGCTTATTTACAGGATTTAGAAAGAAAATTGAATGGTGATACTGGTCCAGGTAATGTTGCCTCATCTCCAAGTGCCTCAGGGAATAGTGGTAGCGTTTCTTTACAGAAAAATGGTTCTCAGGGGAATCAGAAGATGAGGAGGGTTAATAAGCCACACCAATATCAAATCAATTCTCGAAATATTTCCAAAATAATAGCCATGACGCAAGTAGGATTTGATCGTAAAAATCCTTTGCCGATTGGTTTATACGGAGAAGCAGTTATTGAATTTAGCACTGAGAATGATAAATATAAGAATTATAAAGTTTGGGATAAGAATAAAGAAACTTATTTCACTTTAGGAGTTTCTAAAAAGTGGCAAGGCAATTTAATTTCTATCATAGATCATAAATTGAATAAAGCAATAAAGATTTACGGTGTTTTTTACTTTTACTTGAGCAACGGATATACTGATGCTTTTATAAAAGCGAATGAAGTCTTTTTTAAATAGTTGAAGGCATTAATAGGTAATTTAGAAAGGTTTTGGCATTTTATGAGTTTAAGACGTTTAGTAACGGGGAATGATTTTGGGAAATTACTACTTTGTATATTATGTGATGTAGTGCTGAGTTTTTCCTTATTAGAGTCAACTGTTTCAGAAGCTCATCCGTTGCCAGAAGTATTCTTTTGGGAATTTGGAATATGTTTCTTAGTATGTTTGCCACTTAATGTTTTTTTCTTAAGAAGATGTTCAAGTCGCGTTTTAAATCGCCACGTAGTTGATTTAATACATGACATGACGGCATATTTTATGGCAATTATTATTGCTGTTAATGTATTTTCAGCTTGTGCTGATGGTATAGCGTTGAAGTCTAATACGGTTAAGTTGTTAGAGTATGTCTTAGTCTTCTCAGTTTTATGTCTTCAGTGTGCTATTGAATACAAAGTGGTGGATAACGATAATACTAAAATCAACGTAAGTGGTTCTGAAAACGATGCAAAATCAGGGTTTATGCGTAGATGGGGAATGCTGTTTATATTATTAATAGTGATAAACGTTTTATTATTACTATTGGTTGGCATATCAGTAGGGTGGTTTGATATCAGTACTACTATTGCTGGTTGTAAGATGTTTAAATCAATTTCTCCATTGCATATACACTGGGTAGCACATTTAATTGGTCTTATGGTGTTTGCTGTTGTTTCTTCGTTTGTGGATTGGAAAATAGTTGAGCGCCGTAAACCAACGACTGTATCAAAGGCAAAATTAAATGTTATAGTTAATGGCAGTATTTCTTGTGTTGGTTATCTGGTTATAATTTGTATGGCGTTTTCGGCGATAAATAAGTTATATGTCACGATAGATTCGGCAATGTATGAACAGGCATATTATTTATTAATGTTGTTTTTCTCAATTAAAGTTGCGCTTACCCTTTCAAAGCAGTGAATTTTGTAAAGTGGACATGGGTATAGGTTATTTTTTATAGGTAAGGACGTTTCCCAAAGGGAGCGTCCTTTTTTGTGCCGTTTGTAACATCTGTAACTTAAATTGTAATAAATGAAATATTTCAAAACGCCAGGTTTTCAGAGTAAAAACGATATAATGATAATCGTCAGCGAGGTTAGTGATTAAAAACTAACCTTTATGACGAACTATAGTATTGAGAGATGATGGCTTAACGAAGAAACTAGCAGTAACAACTGAATAACAGGTAAGCAATTATTTGCAGGCAAATCATAAAGGAGGAATTAAAAATGCAAATAAAAGTATCCAATGAGTACAATGCGGCAGGCCTAGTAACGGGCGAGGTCAGTTTGGTGTATGAGTATCAGGACGGGGAACGGACGGATAATCAAGTGGGTTTCGCCGTAACGGTGACCCCGATGGGCAAGATGGCAGAATTAGCCACGACGTCCATTCGCGTGAAGTTACCAAGCGATGCGGAAACGGACGTTGGCGTGAATGATATTGTTCAGTTTGAGGGCTTGACGGTTACGCCGTATGTGCGGGAGGGCAGTTCCTTTATCAACTATGCCTACCGGGCAAACAACCTTAAGGTTATCAGCCACCTCGACTTGGAGTTACCAGGAATGGAGGAGACGGACAATGGAGCTGACTAATTTCGGCACGCGGCTCGAGCCGTTAAAAAAATACCAGCACTGGATTAGACACCGCCAATCAAGCACTGGTAAGCAACGTAACGAGCACCCGTATGTGTTGGGTGTGTTACTATTAACCTTCGCAACGCTAATTTTAACACACTTCACATTATTTAGCACCGCGTTCGCGGTGGGGGTGACGTTAGTCGTTACCAGTCCGTGGCTACTGGACTGGTATTGGGGCTTAGGCTTACAGTACCAGCCGGCTAAACGGTTGACCCTAACCAATCTAATTCAGCGACTCATCTTACGCCACCAGGTTTACCAGGCTTTACGAACACAGTTGCGCACGCAAGCGAACTTTAAGGCAACAACGTTGCCGTTGGTGGATGTCATGGTTGATAACGGGCGGATTTTTCGGGCCTGGATCTGGCTTGAGAACGACCCAGCAAGTAAGGTAAACTGGCGGGACGGGTTCCCGGAGAAACTGAGCGCCGGATTACGGGGCTTTTTCCAAACGGTTGAAGTCGTGGAAAGCCAGTTAAATAATGGGCAAACAAGCTGGCGGTTGACACTGGACGACTATACCCAACATTATCAGCAGGAGATTCACCAGGGCGCTGACATAGGAAGGGCAGTGCAGAAGGCAAAGGAAACGCAAAAAGCCCAAGAAACCACCGATGAACTGACGATTTTAGACGGGCGGAATACCATTAATTGGCGGGTGGCCCCGCACATGGTTATTAGTGGACGTACCGGCACCGGGAAAACAACCTTAATGGGTTACTTGATGGCCGTAGCGCTGACCCGAGGTTACCGCGTTGCGGTATGTGACCCGAAACGGCAGGACTTTGCGCGCTTACAAGCAGACAATGACCAGTGTCAAATTGCCCGGGAACCGCAGGAATGCTTACAGCTATTAAAGCAGATGGACCAGGAAATGGCGTACCGGATGGCGTTTAGCAGCCAACACCCCGGGACGAAGTTTGTGCAGCAGTTTGTCATGATTGATGAGTTAGCGGCTTTACGGGCAAGCCTGAGCGCGAAGGAACAGAAGCAGTTAGATGCCACCTTAAAGCGGTTGGTCTTACAGGGGCGGGCTTTCCAGATGCACCTAGTGATTGGGATTCAACAGGCCAACGCCCAGGAACTTCCGACCGAAATTCGGGAACAGTTAGGGACGCGGGTACTATTAGGGAATAGTACGCCAGCGGAGCAAAAGTTTTTGTTTACGGATGGTGTGCAGGTAACAGCAGACGACCAGAACCCGTACCAGGGACTGTGTGCCGTTAATGGGGGACCGGTGCAACGGGTCTTTCCCCCGTACGTTGGCCAGGACTTTGATTTAGTCGGATATTGTAATGAGTTATTGCAGTTACCGGGCGAGCGGCCAAAAGGCCGCCCCGGCCGGGAAGAAAAAGCATAAATGGGCATAACAGCCGAAGGCTGCGGGGAAGGGGCTTGTTTTCCCCGCAGTCTTTAATAATGCAAAAAATTAACAAAACGTTGTAATACCGGGCATTGTCAGCAATGAGCCCAGGCAACGGTTAAAAACGCAAAAAGGCAAAGAAAGGGGCATGTAATGGGGAACCAACCGCCCCGGAGTCGGGGCATGATGTACGTGCAGCAGTGGGAACACCTGCCAGTAAAAGACGAAGCGGCCTTAAAACGGCGCTGTCAGGGATTAACGGGGATTAAGCGGTGGGCGTTTATTACCCACGACCAGGATCAGGACGAACAGGGACAGTTCGTGACCCCACACGTTCACGTAATGTTAGTGTTTCAGCACCCGCGGACGTTGTCCGCCGTAGCGAAGGAACTCGGCGACCAGGTGCAGTACTTAGAAAGCGTGACGAAACACCACCGGAAGGACGGAATTGCCAACGGGTTTGCTTATCTGGTTCACCGAACGGTAAACGCACAAAATAAGTACCAGTACGATCCGCACCAAGTGGTGGCCAACTTTGATTATCCGGCGTACTTGGCGCAGTTGCAGGAACAGTTAATCGCTAACCAAGTGCGGAGCCGGCAGGGATTACGGGAGTTATTGACCCAGTACGTCAATGAAAAGTATTCGCGCCGGCAGGTGATGGACTTAGCGTTGCGGTACCGGCCAACGGCCGTGAGGCAATTAGCCCAGGAACTGGCAGCGATTGATACGGAAACAACCCGTCAGCAAGCGGAACGGTGGTTGGAACAGTTGCAGGCACAACACCAACCGAAAATTGTGGTGTGGTTAAGTGGCCCTGCGGGAACGGGGAAAACCGTATTAGCGAACATGTTAGCGCAGTGGTGGGCCGATGAAACGGGCTGGGCCGTCAATGGAAGTAGTCGGGATTACTTTCAGGACTACCACGGGGAGCATGTTTTAGTGATTGACGATTTACGGCCGGCAACATTACCGTATGAGGACTTACTGCGGATTACCGACCCGCATAATTACCGGGTGGAACTCCCAGCGCGGTACCATGACCGCCAATTACTGGCAGATAAAATGGTAATTACGTCGCCGTATCAACCGTGGATGTTTTACCAGCATGATAACCAGATTCAGGCGACCGTAGACGATTTTGCCCAGTTAAACCGGCGGATTACGGTAGATTTACGGTTGACTGGTGATGAAATTAAGTGGGCGCAGTTAATAAAAGCTAGTAAAACGGAATGGCAAACGGAAGTGGTGGCGCAGGACGTGAACCCAGTAGTACCAGAAAAGTTAGCTCAGGATTGGGCCGCGTGCCAGGCGTTCGCGGTAGCAACAATTCGTCAATTATTGTTGCAGCAGGAAAAATTAACCACTGCCCAAGAACGGTTATTAAATGAATTAAAGAAGGGGGAATAGGTTGTGTTTGGTGATGAGTTATTAAATGGAAAGCAATTAGCGGAGAAGTTGGGAATAAGTGTTTCTTATTTGCATACTTTGGTTCAGGCCGGGCTACCATACCGAGAACTAGCTAATTCACACAAATATTTTGTACTGGATGATGTTAAAAAGTGGATTATGTGTGGTGGTCAGTCGGCTAGTCACGATGGTAAAATAAGGGCTGTTAAATTAGTTCCTTCTTACAAGGAGGAATTAAAATGACAATTACTAAAATTACAGAAGGTCGGTTTGCGGGAAAGTACCGGATTAGGGTGCAACCTGTTGACCGGATTACGGGGAAGCGATACAGTTTACCAACTAAGTACGCAACAACCAAGCGGGCAGCTGAGAAAATTGAACGGCAACTTTGGGCAAAGGCAGAGAGCGATTACGATAATGTAACCGCTAAGATGAATTTTTCTCGTTGTTTTTCCCGTTACGTTGAGGATGAATTTCGTTCGGGACGTTGGGAAAATGCAACGTATAGAGCATGGAAGTATTCTAGTAATATTTTCAAAGAATATTTTCCTAATGCCCAAATGAAGGATCTTAACCAACGGGTAGTGCGTGATTTTGCCCGTCGGTTTGTAAAGGATCATAAGTTAAGCATTAATGAGAATTCTGTGGTCGTTCGGCGGTTAACGCATATGAGAAGTTACTTCAGTCATTATGTTGGTTCCATTTATCGAGAAAACCCAGTGCCGGAGCACGCAATGAGTCGGTTCTTCAAGCTAGAAGAAATGACGGCAGAACGGCGGCGGTATGTTTTATCTGATAATGAAATTAAACAGCTGATTGCTGAAATTGAGCGTGGTTTGAATTTTGCTGAACCTTATCGTTGTATTTCGCGGTTAGCAATTTATATTGATTTAATGACGGGAATGCGTCCGCAGGAATTACAGGCACTGACTTGGGATGCGATTAATCAAGAAAACGGTAATTTTGTGTTTAAGTTATCCGATTCGTGGAATGAACATGATTACAGGCTAAATGGACATTTGAAGTCACGGAAACGTGGAGTAATACGGACGTCATTACCGTTCACACCACGTTTGAATGAGTACCTTATGCAGTTCAAGGAAGCACAGGAAAAGTTTTTAAAGAAACGACACCTGACTAACCCGAATAATTTCATTTTTCTTAATCTGAATGATTATAAAAAGTGTACTTTAGGTTACCCGGTCACTCAAACGAGTCTGAATCAAATGTTGCACAGGTTAGGGCAAGATATTGGTTTAGAAATAGGGCAGAAAACATGGACGATGTATTCTTTACGGCACACAGTTGCTACTAAACTAGGGAATATGCCGGGAATAAGTTATCCATGGGCCGCCGAGCGTTTAGGACATTCATTATCTGAATTTACGCGGACTTACGTGCATTGTGATCGTGATATAAATGAAGAAATGAGTAAAATGTGGTTGCCGGATGCTTAAAGTTATTGGAGTTAGTTCTTTGAACTGAGATGAACATTATCGTTAATAATGAAATGTTTTCCTTGATGTGCCGGGGATAACAACCCCTCTTTGGAGTCGATCACCGGTATAAATGAGGTTTTTATATCTCTCTGAAACGCTGTTAAGTCAGCGTTTTTCTTTTTATTCGTTTATATTTCAAACACATAAAACACACAGTAAACACACGGTAAACACACAGCAAACAGAAAATATGATTTCTTTGCCGAATAAAGGAGCAGTTTAGTAAATTATCATTAAGCTGCTCCGTAGTAGTCTTTATAGTGAGTGGGACACGAAAAAAGAACCTAATTGTTAATCGGTAGTTAGGATTCTACGTTGTCTTTTGTCATGTGTCTGGTATATCACATTATTATATGTGGGTTACTCTGAATGGTTAAAAATCAATGTGTATGCACAAAACGTGAACATAAACCGAAATTCTGTGTGCAGGATGTGCACGAAAAATAAAAAAACGGAATGAATCCATCCAACTGTTCAGAAACATTTTTGTTCATTCTAAGTGATTAAGTAAAAGAAAACGTAATAGATATCGCTTTTGGAATACGGATGGAGCGCGAAAAATTAACGGTTTTGTAAGATGATAAGTAACAATCAAGGCAATAAGTTCATATACTTGGAAAGTTGGTGATCATTTCATCAACTTTTTTATTGCCTAAATGTTTTCGATGAGTGAAATATTAAGCGAGTAAAACAGCGTTTGATTGTTAATTAGTAATTGATATTTATATTATTTGTTATTACGTATGAATTTCAAAGGCAAGAAAAGAATTCAAAAAAAGTATTTCTCCATATATTGTATATCCGATCATTGAATGATACTATATGTTGTATAAGGAGTGATGAGAGTGAAGCGCACGATAAAATTATCGCAAGACTTTATTATGAACATTAAAGAAAATGTGCATCCTCATTGGGGTGAATTAGGATGGGTAACTTATAAGCGAACTTATGCTCGTTGGCTACCTCAAAAGCACCGAACTGAGGAATGGATCGAAACGGTGCAACGGGTAGTTGAGGGGAATATTAATTTAGATCCGCGTCTTACTAATCATCCTAGTAAACAAGTGATTAACGAGTTGACTGATGAAGCTAAACAGCTTTTTCGACTCATTTATGGACTATCCGCTACGCCATCAGGACGTAATTTGTGGATATCGGGAACGGATTATCAACAACGGACAGCGGATTCATTAAACAATTGTTGGTTTATTGCTATTCGTCCACAGAAGTATGGTGATAGTCATATCGTACCGTCATATTTACAGAAGGATCAGAGTGCAGTGTCGATGCCGTATTCGTTTATGTTCGATCAATTAATGAAGGGTGGGGGAGTTGGCTTTTCTGTAACTCATGAAAATGTTAAGCAAATTCCGGCTGTTGATTATCCCGTTCAAGTAGAATTTGTTATTGATAAAACAAGTCGTTCTTATGATGATGCGCTTGCCTGCGGTGCACGCGATCGAGATGAATGGGAGCAGCATGACCATGACGGTGATGCTTTAATCTATAAGGTCCCTGATACTCGCGAAGGCTGGGTTTTGGCAAACGCGCAGATGATTGATTTGCATTTTGTTGATACAAATCCAACCAAGCAGCAGCGGTTAATTTTAGATGTAACTGATATTCGAGCTAAAGGAACACGAATTCACGGCTTTGGAGGAACAGCCGCGGGCCCGATGCCACTAATCACAATGATTCATGACATTAATGAATTAATTAATCAACGCGTTGGGCAGCACTTAACGGCCGTTGATTGCACGGATATTGGTAATCTGATTGGAAAAGCGGTTGTTGCTGGTAACGTACGTCGTTCTGCCGAACTAGCATTGGGCTCAAATGATGATCATGATTTTATTACCATGAAACAAGATGCTGAAAAACTGAACCATCATCGCTGGGCTTCCAATAACAGTGTGGCGGTGGATTCGCATTTTATGCAATATCAAACGATTGCCGATTCAATTTTACATAACGGTGAACCGGGAGTTGTTAATTTAGAATTATCACGAAACTATGGCCGAATTGTGGATGGAAATCAATTAGGCATTGATGGGGACGTTGAAGGAACTAATCCTTGCGGTGAAGTTTCATTGGCAAACGGCGAACCATGTAATTTATTTGAGGTTTTTCCAGCAATTGCTGAAGAACAAGGATGGGAGCTCAGTGATGTTTTCCGTCTTGCAATGCGGTATACAAAGCGAATTACGTTTAGTAATTATGATTGGGAAGTTTCCCGGAAAATTATTTCAAAAAATCGGCGTGTGGGGGTATCGATGTCTGGAATTCAAGATTGGATTTTAAAACGCTTTGGGCATCGGATTGTTACGGGGTTCGAGAAGATTACCGATTCTCAAACTGGTATGAAAATTCAAAAACCGATTTATGACCCCAAAATTTGTGCAACCTTTAATCAACTTTATCAAGCGGTTGTTTCAGCAGATCAAGAGTATTCAGCCGTGTTGGGGTGTCAAGAATCGGTTAAACACACAACGGTCAAGCCTTCTGGAACAGTGGCTAAACTGGCGGGGGCTTCTGAGGGAATGCATTTCCATTATGCTGGGTATTTAATCCAGCGAATTCGGTTTCAAGATTCTGATCCGCTTTTACCAGCATTTCGGGCATGTGGTTACCGAATGGAACCAGATGTTTACACGGAGCATACGATTTGTGTCGAGTTCCCAGTGCGTGCTGCTCATGCGGATGCTCCTGAATTTGTATCTTCAGGCAATGTAACAGCGGCTGAACAATTTGCAACGCAGGCTTTTCTCCAAACTTACTGGTCGGATAATGCGGTCAGTTGTACAATTACGTTCCAGCCGAATGAAGCTGATCAGTTAGCGGGACTTTTGACGCAATATCGAAACACGATTAAGTCAACGTCATTGTTACCATACCTTGGTGGCGAATTTAAACAGGCTCCAAAACAGCCAATCACTAAGGACGTTTTTGAACAGCGAAAAGCAATGCTTCATGGTGATGTTCAAGAAGTTTTCCAAAAGCAAAACAAGCAAGATATTAGAGATTTAGAAATTGTTGGACAAAGCGACTGTGAAAGTGGCGCATGTCCGATTAAATAATTTAATTATGTAAGGGGTAATAGATTATGAATCAACTAAAAAAGTGGGTAGTATCGGTTTTAACAGTATTGATGTTGGAATTACCGATTGGTGGTTTGACAACGATAAATGCGCAAAAGACAACAGGAAAAACAGTTACAGTGACCTATGTTTTACAGCGAAATAATAAACAATTTGCACGAAAGAAAGTTCATGTTAAACAAGGAGCAGACGTTCTTACAGGGTTAAAACACGCTTGGCACGTTCGGGTGAAAAAGGGAATGGTAACAGCGATTGATGGTCGAAGTCAGAATACCGCTAAAAAGACGTATTGGATGTATAAAGTTGATGGTAAGGAAGCAACTAAGGGTGTGACCCAAGAGAAGGTTCGAAACCACGATACGGTGACCTTTAATCTTAAACGGGTTAATGAATAATGGACCATCTTAGCACGCATGAAAAGGTTTTACGAATAGCTTTAATTGGGTTGCTAAGTGCACTGTGCGTTATTTTTCGGATTATTCATCTTCCAATCCCTAATGTTCAGCCCGACACAGATTTAATTATGATGATTACATTGATGTTGGGGAATGTAACGGGAATTAGTGTTGCTGCAATTACAATAGTGCTTTCCAATGTCATTTTAGGATTTGGTATTTGGACGTTACCACAAATTGGCGCATATATTATCTGTGTATTACTGGTTAGTGGAAGTGCCCAGATAATTCCGTTGCGCCGACATGTCGGTTGGCAAGTAATTTTAGCGACATTTTTAGGGTTTGTATATGGTTTCTTTGTGAGTTTAGGAATGATGCTAGTTGGTGGATTTGGAATAACAGCCTTTTGGGCATATTACTTAAATGGTTTGGTATTTGATTGTTATCATGCAGGTGGTAATCTTATTCTTTATCCGTTATTGTATCGCCCTGTAGTGAACGTTTTAAAAAAGTATCGTTTTATTGAAAAAAAGGAGGAGGAATAACAATCAAGATTTATACACGCGTTGGAGACACGGGGCAAACTAAGCAAATTACAGGACAAATGATAGCGAAGGATGCACCGCAAATTGAACTTCTTGGCGCATTAGATGAATTAGAGTCGTGGTTGGGGTTATGCTGTGCAGTTTGTTCACCAGCTTGCGTAAAAATTCGCACCGAAGTTCTTCAAATTCAAAAACAGTTATACCAACTACAGGCTGATATAACAGTTAACCGGCATCATGAAATTACTGATATAACGGTAACAAAGATGGAGCATAGAATCGATCAGTTACAAACATTAGTTCCGTCAATTAAGGCGTTTATTTTACCTGGAGGTGATCAAACAGGAGCATCTCTTCAATATGCCCGAACATTAGCCCGGCGAGCAGAACGACGATTGGTGACATTGATTCGATTAACAGGACTATCTTTACCGGATGGACAACGATATCTTAATCGCCTCTCAGATTATTTATTTGTATTAGCGCGATATGCGAATGTTTTAGATGATTATCAGGATATCCGGAGCGATGATGAAATCCTAGAGCCAACCACTCATGAGTAATTATGGTTGTAGTGATAACCACAACAATGGGAGGAAAGGCATTTAATTATAATACGTGTCTTAGAAACCATTGCAGACCTTGAAAGAATAAAAAACTACCTGACATAGTCAGGTAGTTAAATTACCGCTAGCTGATTTGCTCTAAATCATATGGATCTACAAAATAGTCATGGTCCGGATGACGGTCAGCTGGGAAGCCGAGGACTTCTGGTTGGTGCTGATCAAGGTGTTTGATATTAACTAGATTAGTTTCGCACTGTGAACAAATGACGTGTAATATGTTGGTTGGCGTCACTAAGAACCAGCTGCGAGGATGAGAAATTATCCGCCGGCATAAATAACACCGTACTGGTGGACGCTCAAAGTCCTTATGGTAGTGATGGTAATCCACGTGCGCCGGGTGATCAGGATGTTCCTTTTCAGTTAATACGTGGTTATCTGGCATTGGAGCTTCGATCCTATGAGGTGGTTGCTGATTAATAGCACTGTTAATAAAAAGCATTAATGTCATTCCTTCCGTCGTATTAATTGTTGTAATTAGTATATCGAAATTGAAGGCGGTTGTGATTGATTAAATGATTTGTTAACAAAAATACTATGGAAGCTTAAAAAAGCCCCGCAATAGCGGGACTTTTCTTTAGGCTTTAAGCCAAATGTTCAAAAGAACCTTGATTTCCTCTAATGATGTGTGAGCTTCGTCAAAACGATGGAGTGTCATAGTAAATTCCTCCTTTAAGTTGATTGATTAACTTCAAAGTAACATGTTGTTGGTGAAAAATACCGATTATGAGCAAAGTTTTAGGTGGTTGTTAGGGATTGCTTAGGGATGTCTCACCACGAATGAATCAAAAAGAAAGAAGTGTTCATATGGATACATTACAGCACTTAAAAAACTAATTTGATAAGTTTTCCAATTTGTGTTTACAGCATTGAGGGTTAAGTGCGTACATCTCTTAATATTATTGGTGGATGTGTGTCTTATTATGCAAATCTTGTATACGTGTATAGTTCTTTCGATTAATTTATTTTACTGATACGTTTTTGGGATGGATGGCGGTTAAAAATCAAATAATTTGTACAATATAATAATTAAATAGAGATTATAAAGTTTATAAGAAGTATGCTTATTTATTAAATTCACGGGGGTTGTAGTTTTTTAGTAGCTTTATTGGGGCAAGCATGGTATCTTACTATCACAGTCAGTTACTCATAGGTTTGAATAAGGAGGATGCCATGACAAATCAGGCGACAACCACTGCGTTGAACCAAATTATTGCCGACATCAGCCAACTAAAGGTTAACGTGCAGCAGTACCACTGGTACATGCGCGGCACCGAGTTTTTCAAACTTCATCCGCTGATGGATGATTATGCCGCTCAATTGGGGAACCAGCTTGATGAGGTGGCGGAACGGCTCATTATCATTGGTGGGGCACCATTATCAACAACTCATGAATTTACGGCGCAAACTAAGTTACCTGATAATAAAATAACGTGGGACCAAGAAACATTGTCCCAGATGATTACCGGGTTAGTCGCCCAGTTTAAGGTCTTACGGGATGATTACAAAGCGGCGATTATCGTAACAGATGATACGAACGATTTGACTACCCAGGACATGTTGAGTGAGTTTAAGGGCGAATGCGAAAAGAATATTTGGATGCTCAATGCGTACTTGGATAAGGATGTTACGGCATAAGTCATTGTTAAAATAAACGGGTGGGGTGGAAGTCCGACCGCCGTTGAATCAACATATGATTCAGGGCCAGCTTCCATCCCGCCCGTTTTTTTTGGTTTGTGTCTTACTCTTTCGGCACAGAATCAGCTTAAAGCTGAATTATTTAAATTCTAAGACATCCTGAACGGCGTACCGTTCCGAGGTGATTTCATGGGCAGCTGGATCAGGTTTTCCAACTGCAATTCCCAGTGCAGGAACGTACCGGTTGGGGTCTAGTCCAAGTGCGGCGGCTGCCTTCTTAGCATCGTAACCGCCGAGTGGATTGGCTTCATATCCGTGGGCCCGAATAGCTAAGAGCAGTTGCATGGCAGCGAGGCTACTGTCGATTAAGGCATCGGCGGTTAAAAATTGCTTGTCTGCGTGCTCGTATAATGGTAAGAATGTTTGAAGAATTTCGTTGAGCCGTTCCTTCGTAATTTGGTGTTCCGTGTACATCCTTTGCCACAGGGCCCGGTATTTCTTGAACGCATCGGTGTCCCCGAAAACCATAATCATTGCGGAACAGGAATCTAACTGGGGAAGGTTAAACTTCATGAAGAAGGACCGCAACTTGTCCTTTCCTTCAGGAGTATCAACGACCACAAAGTGCCAGGCCTGAAGATTGCAAGACGAGGGTGCGGTGATCGCTTCTTGGACCATTTGCTGAAGTTCGTCCCGGGGAATCGTCACTGACGGATCAAAGTGCCGAACAGAGTGTCGGTGGAGCATAATATCTTGAAAATCATTGTTAGTAAATTGCATGAGATAACCTCCTTAAACGTTAACCAATAAGTAACCGTTTCCGCTGATATTATAACATTTTCGCAATAACTTAATCGCAAAATATTTTTATTCCCTTTTGTTTTCTGCTCAAACTAAGTATAATAAGGGAGGCATCAGGGAGATGGAATGACCTATTAATAGGGGATGATAAAGTTGACGAGTTACTTAGCTAGTCAGGATGCCGTTAAGGGATTCCTAGATAATCCGGATATGCGGGAACAAGAAGGCGTTATGTTTGCTTATGCGATGGACGAAGCAACGTTACAACGGTTGGTGCCAGCACCATTACAAGTGATAGCGCCTGTAGTAGCCGGTTACGTTACGCATATGGGGAACCCGTCGTTTGCGCGTTCGTATGATGAAGCGGTGCTGTACACGATGGTAGCTTACCGGGATAAAATGGTTGGGGCGTACCCGTTTGGGTTATTCCTGGCCGGCCCGGGCGCAGAAATGGCGTTAGTTGCTGGACGTGAGGGGGCAAGCATTCCTAAGAAGCTTGCTGATCAGATTCAGATTAAGCACGACGATGCGGAAACTCAGGCCCAGGTCATTCGGCACGGTACTACGTTAATGGACGTTCGCATAACGCCGGGGACACCTAATGATCCCGCTCAGGCCCAGCAATTATTGGGCCCGCAGTTACAGTTAAATCATCCAAATGAAACGGTTAACTTTTTTGTGGACTATCAGTTAGAGCAGCAGAATGACGGAACGAACCGGTTCACGAATACTAGGTTGTTGGCAACCCAGACAACGAACATTACAACTGCTTTTACTCCGGGAAAATTGGCGCTAACGTTGACATCAAGTGCGGATGATCCGGTTGGGGAGCTGGCGGTGCAGCATCTAATTGGTGGGGGAACATATAAGATGGCTTCTGCTAAGATGCATAAAACAATGGTGTTAACTAAGTTGGCTGCTGATAAGGTAGCGCCGTACCTAATTACCGGGCGCTATGATCAAAGTACTTTAAGTAATAATTAGGAGGAACGAGTAATGACTATTGAAAACGTAACGATTGCTGGGGCAGGAACCTTAGGCAGCCAGATTGCATTTCAGTCTGCGCTTTGCGGACACCAGGTGCGAATTTGGAATCCGCACCCGGAGCGAGCAGAACGGCGGCTGGAAGCATTGCGGCCGTTTTATAAACGGGATGTTCACCTTACTGATGAACAGTTTGATGAAGCATTAGCCCGGATTATTTCCATCACGAACGACTGGAAACAGTCGTTTCAGGATTCTGACCTGGTAATTGAAGCCGTTCCGGAAAGTTTGAAGGTGAAGGAGGAATTTTACCATCATTTAGCGGAGGTTCTGCCACCAGCAGCGTTGATTGCTAGCAATTCATCGACGTTTGTTCCAAGTCAGTTAGTTAAGTTTGTTGACCGGCCGGAGAAGTTTTTACACTTGCACTTTGCCAACCATATCTGGCAGTTTAATACCGCTGAAATTGTTGGTAATGCGCAGACAAAACCAGAAGTGATTGATACTGCGGTGGCGTTTGCTAAGAGCATTAAGATGCTCCCAATTGTTTTGCAAAAAGAGCAGCCCGGCTACATTATGAATTCGTTATCGGTTCCGTTTTTAAACGCAGCGCTTGGCCTTTGGGTTAAGGGGGTTGCGGACCCGATTACGATTGATAAGGACTGGATGAACTCGACGGGATCGCCGATGGGACCGTTTATGGCAATGGATATGATCGGTCTCCGGACAGTGTGGGCAATTTATAATGCGCATCCGGATGATCCTGCATCTCAAACAATTGCTGCAAAGATTAAGAAAATGATCGATCAAGGGCATTATGGCATTGAGGCCGGCCAGGGTTTTTACACGTACCCGCATCCGGCGTTTGAGGACCCGAACTTTTTGAAGGGATAAAGAGCAATATGTGAATTACGGGCAGCACCTGATGAGAGGAGTTGCTCGTTTTGACTCTTTAGCGTGAACGTTATGGGTTGGTTAAGGATGAGCAAACTGTTAGTCAAAGTTTAGGGAAGGGTTACCAATAATTGGGGTTAGCAACGCGTTGATTTATAAAGTGTTATTTATAGGCCACGGTGGATTATTATAAAATGAAGTACTTAAAAAACCTGTTGGCTTTAGTCGAGTTAACTATTACCAGCAGGATTTATTTTACGCTAATTGCTCCCAAATGTAGGGTTAATTAACGTGATAATGACTTTGTGATAAACTACGAAATTCGCGGATAAGAGGGATTAAATCAGTTGATAACTTATCTAAATCGGGTGGATTAATATCTTTTAAAAGTTGAATTAGCGTTAGGGTTGATTTTGGGAAACCCGTAAGTGCCTGGGTAGGTTCATCATTGACTAATTCAGAAATGGAAATATTCATGGCATTACATATTTTGATGATGTTTGTAATGCTAATATTATCCATTTGGCCACGCTCTAGCTTTGAGATAAAGTTAACTGATAAATTACTTAATTCTGCAAATTTTTCCTGTGTTAGTCCTTTTGTAGTACGTAGTCGTCGAATTTGCGTTCCAATATTAAAATGCTCGTACATAAATTTGCTCCTAAGTGTACTTTAATGACTTAAGAGTAAGAAAATGTTAATTATAGTAACACTTAATAAAGTAATTACCTTTCATTTTTCTGTGATTATAATCACAAATATAACGCTTAAAGCGTATTTATTTATGAAATTAACCGAATAAACGCTTAATGAGAGATCACCTTGCCGTAACCATTAAACGTTTATATGGATTATTGGGATTTTGGATACTAACTAATTGACGAAAGGTGACGTTGTCCCGAAGAGAGGCAGTGCGACATTACATATCTTTTGTTCTGTTACGTTTGAGGTGGCTGGTGGTTGTTGCTAATCACTTTAGTTCATTGACATTTGTTGGAATTATTTATTGGTTATCTGCTAGGGGCAGATCATCATCAGTGCTTCTCGTGAAGGGTTAATTCCGGTTAAGTAGCATTCCCAATAAAAATGGGTACAGGAGTTGTATGTGTTAATTTGTGTCCTATTTATCTTAAATGTTGGCATCATGCTTGCTATCATCAGATATACTATTGATTATTCCAACCATTATTGATAGAATTGGGGACAATCAGTAGCTAATGGATGCACGGGCGGATTTGAAAATAATAAATAGTTGTTAGCTTTATGCGCGAAATTAGGCTGGTTAGTTGGTTTAATTTTGCGTTTTTATTTTGATGAGTGAGGTGCTTTAAATGAGTAATGGTGTGAATTCAAAGAAAGCAGATCCTCAAATCGGGGTTGCTGAGGCACTTATAATTTTATTAGTTGCATTCGGCGTTTTAGGATATCTAATTATTGGGCTCCACCTTTCACCACAGGTGCCAATTCTAGTAGCCTTAACCCTATTAATGTTTTACGGTTGGATCCGTGGCTTTTCGTGGAATACGATTATGGATGGGATTGAGACGGGAATAAAGCCGGGGATTATCCCATTAATGATTTTTTTGATGATTGGGGCGTTGATCGCATGTTGGATCTTTTCCGGAACAATTCCGACAATTATGTATTTTGGGTTTAATATTATTTCCGCTAAGTTTTTTCTGCCAACGGTTTTTATTGTTTGCTCGTTAGTGGCAATAACCTGCGGCAGCTCGTTTACTACTGTATCAACGATGGGAATTGCGTTCATTGGAATTGGAACGGTGTTAAAGATTAACCCGGGATTAACGGTTGGTGCAATCGTATCGGGGGCCTTTTTTGGTTCCAATATTTCTCCCTTGTCAGGAACGACCAACCTGGCAGCGGGAATTGGAGAGATTGACTTATATAAGCATATAAGGTCGCTGTTAGTGACTGATGGGTTAGCGTTTGTTATTACTGCATGGATCTACTTCATGTGTGGCCTGGGGACTAAGAATATTCGCTTAACCGCTGTAACACTAATAATGCACCAGATTAAAGCTCATTTTTGGGTGTCGCCATGGACGTTAATTCCAGTTGGCTTGTTACTGATTCTTGCGTGGTTAAAAGTCCCCGCAGTTCCATCATTAATTGCCGGTTCTGCAACGGGGTTAATTATTGGGTTTATTCATAATCCCAAAATATCAATCGCAACCCTTGCTAATTACGTGATGAATGGTTATGTTGCACATACCGGTGATAAAATGCTCAATGTGTTATTTTCAAAGGGCGGCATTTCTAGCATGTTATCGTCCGCCGCGTTGATTATTCTTGCACTGGCCTTGGGGGGAACATTCATTAAGTTTAAGGTGATTGATGCGCTGATAAATGGAATTGCGCGCTTTACTGATTCAGTAGGGAAATTAGTGTTGATGACAGCGATTGGAAGTTTGATTGTGAATTACTTGATTGGGGAGCAGTACCTTTCGGTGATTTTGCCTGGGCAGGCCTTTGAAAAGTCCTACGACCGGTTGGGAATTGATCACAAATACATGACGCGGACCTTGAATGACGCGGGAGCGGCGGTCAATTCGATTGTTCCGTGGGGCGTTAGCGGGACGTTTATTGTCGGGACGCTTCAGATAAGTGCACTGAAGTATATTCCGTTTGCTTTTTTCCCAATTTTAGTCCCAATTTTAGCGGTTCTTGCGGGATTCTTTACAAAGCAAAAGAAAATTTCAACAAAATAATATGGACTACTTGACAAGTTACTTGAAATATAGTTGACTATAGTCACACATACAATTAGCACGTGAAGGATGAAGTAGGGAACACTGAACGGCTCAGAGAGCTAATGACTGCTGCGAATTAGTGCGAAGTGCGACGTGAAATTACGTCCTTTGAGAATGCGTGTTTCGTAAGCTTGCGTTAAAAGTGTGAGAGGCATAGGTATAACTATGTGAATATGGGTGGTACCACGAGAAGTTCGTCCCTGGATGATGTTAATCATTCAGGGACTTTTTGTTTTAGTTGAACATGGAGGTGTTCATGTGGATATTATTGAAGATTTGAAATGGCGGGGGGCCATTAACCAACAGACTGATGAAGAAGGCTTACGTCAACTTTTAAAGGATAAGAAGATATCGCTGTACTGTGGAACCGATCCGACGGGTGATAGTCTTCATATCGGGCACTTGATTCCGTTTATTGTGTTAAAGCGCTTTGAGCTTGCCGGATACCATCCATACATTTTAATTGGTGGGGGAACCGGGTCCATTGGTGACCCAAGCGGCCGGAAGACTGAACGCCAGCTGCAGACGATGGATAAAGTTCGGCATAATGTTCAGGCTCTAACCGAACAAGTTACCCGGTTGTTTGGTGGTTCGGGACATATTTCATTTGTTAACAACTACGACTGGCTATCCAAGTTAGGCCTATTAGATTTCCTACGGGATTACGGGAAAGAGTTTGGGGTTAACACGATGATTAAAAAGGATGTTGTGGCTAGCCGGCTAGAAAACGGGATTTCGTTTACCGAATTTACGTACCAGATTTTACAATCCGTTGACTTCTTGCATTTGTACAAGAATAACGACATTCAACTGCAGGTTGGTGGCGCCGACCAGTGGGGGAATATCACTGCGGGGGTTGATTTAATCCATAAAAAAGTGGGCCAAGATGCTAAGGTATTCGGATTAACGATTCCGCTGATGTTAAAGGCTGATGGAACTAAGTTTGGGAAAACCGCTGGTGGGGCTGTTTGGCTGGATGCTAAGAAGACGTCGCCGTACGAATTTTACCAGTTTTGGTTGAATCAGGATGACCGGGACGTAGTGAAATACTTGAAGTACTTTACGTTCCTCAGTCATGCTGAAATCGAAGAACTGGCCGCAAAAGTTGCGACGCACCCTGAACGGCGGGAAGCACAGCGGGCTCTTGCACGGGAAGTGACAACCTTTGTTCACGGAAAAACAGCAATGGAAGAGGCAGAAAAAATTTCGCAAATTTTCTTTGGTGGTGATATTAAGCAGCTGACTCCGGGTGAAATCGAGCAGGTCTTTGGCAAAATGCCGTCCGTTAAGGTGAACGCTGTTAAGGCCAACATTGTGGACTGGTTAGTGCAAACGAAGATTGAACCGTCGAAGCGTCAGGCTCGAGAGGACGTTGCTAACGGTGCCATTACAATCAATGGTGACAAGGTGCGTGACGTTGACTTTGTCCTTGATCCAACGGCTGCCTTTGAGGGAAGGTGCGTCGTTGTCCGGAAGGGAAAGAAGCATTACACGTTGGCACACGTTGAATAAAGAAGTAAATTAATTTAGAATATTGCTATCAGGAACACCCGGAATGCTGGCTAGAAAGCTGTTATTCTGGGTGTTTTCTTGCCTTGATATTAAACATTACTATGAGTTTGAAATTTATGCTAAATAAGGTATAGTAGGGAGGAATAGAAATAGTTAGCCATTTCCACAATAAGGAGGAATTATTGATGAACGGATACTCGGTTGAAAACCAACAACGGGGCTTAAATAAGTTCCTGTCTAAGGTTTACTGGTACATGGCAGGAGCGGTTTTAGTTTCAGCCATTACGGCTCTCGGGACGGTAGTTTTGTTTGGTAATATGGTTGATGAATTACTTGGGCAGCACCCGGTAGTTTACTTTATTTTACTGGCGGTTCAGTTGATTATGGTAGCCAAGATGTCGTTTAGTAAGTCGCGGTCGGCGGTAATGAGTAACGCCATGTTGTTTGGCTTTGCGGCGCTGGAAGGGGTCATCTTTAGTTCGATTCTCCTTGAATTTACGACGGCAGATATTACGTTAGCCTTTGTGGCGGCAGCGGTTGACTTTGCGGTTCTGGCCCTGTATGGAACCCGGACGAAAAAGGATCTTAGTGGCTGGGGACGGCAGGCCCTTGCAGCGTTAATTGCGATTTTGATTATTTCCGTGGTGAACATCTTTCTACGGAGCTCGTTGGTTGAATTCGTAATTTCGATTGCTGGTGTTTTGATTTTTAGCATTCTTTCAATGTGGGACGCCCACCGGATTAAGCAGATTTACCTGCAGATGGGGGAAGCGGCAAATGCGGCCCCAATTGTTGTGAGTGCGGCGTTACAGCTGTACCTGGACTTCATTAATCTGTTTTTGGAATTACTGGAGATCTTTGGTTCAAGTGAGCGCAACTAATAATGGACTTAAAATAAACAGGGAGGTTGGGACATTTGGCCCAACCTCCTTTGTGCTATAAATTATTATTTTTGGCTAACTCAGCTTCAATGGCTTTGCCTACCCCGTCCTGATCGTTTGGAGCAGCAATGTGCTGTGCGAGGTGTTTGACTTCTGCGGATCCATTTTGCATGGCGTAGCTAATACCAGCCACCTTTAGCATAGAAACGTCGTTATTGTTATCGCCGATTGCCATGACGTTATCTAGCGGGATGTTGAGCATATCCGCGTACTTGCTGACGGCAATTCCCTTTTGGGCGTTAATGTGGTTCACCTCAATGTTAGAGGCAGCTGAAGAGGTAATGGCAATGTTATCGTGGGCTTCTAATAGCTCCTGTTTGAGGGGAGCGAGGACGGTTGGCCCCGCTGCAGAAAACGCTACAACCTTGAAGAACGTGGTGTGCGGGTCATCCAGGAGCTCCTGGTAATCGTCGATGTAGTTGATGTTTAATAGTTCAAGACGGGCGGAGGAGCGGATGACTGCTTCTTTAAACGGTAGCCCCGGGTGGATTCTAGTCAGCAGTTCAGCGAAGTTTTGGATTCGTTGGGTTTTATCGTCTGAAAAAACGCCTTTTTCTGTAATAACTTCAATGTATAGCCCCGCCCGGTGGAACCGCGTGATAAGCTGGTCGGCTAGCATACGTGGTAGGGGCGCAGCAAAGATTTCCCGGCCATCCTTATCAAACATGCGCCCCCCATTCATTGTGATCATCGGGCAGTTAATTTGAGCGGCCTCAAGCAGGGGTTTAATTTCAGAATATGCCCTGCCTGATGAAACAATGAAGGGAACGCCCTCACGTTGTGCCTTTTTAATTGCGGCGGCGTTGCGGGGAGAAATTACCATGTTATTGTTAAGCAGTGTTCCGTCCATATCTGAAGCAATCAATTGCACCATTATAAAAACCTCACTCATATGATAGATTCCGCTTACATTTTAGCATGAAAATGGGCGAGGTTCGGACAAAACTATGATAAACTGAAAGTGAGGTGGACGGAATGAAGACGTTAATTCACAATGACTGGCAGGACGTATTGGCGCCTGAATTTGAAAAGGACTATTACCAGCAGCTTCATGCGTTTTTGAAGGATGAGTACCAGCATCACCGGATTTATCCGGATATGTACCATATTTTTCAGGCCTTTGAGTGGACTCCGTTTTCCCAGGTAAAGGTGGTTATTCTGGGCCAGGACCCGTATCACGGTCCGCACCAAGCCCATGGGTTGAGCTTCTCGGTTCAACCCGGAGTGCCTGTTCCACCGTCCCTGCAGAATATTTATAAGGAATTGCAGGATGATCTGGGAATCACGCCGGTGAACCACGGCTACCTGAAGAAGTGGGCGGATCAGGGAGTGCTGCTGCTAAACTCAGTGCTCACCGTTCGTGATGGTCAGGCCTTTTCGCACCAGGGTCACGGCTGGGAGCAACTAACGGACGTTGCTATTCATCAGCTCTCTGAACGGCCGAAACCGGTGGTCTTTATCCTGTGGGGGCGAGCTGCCCAGAATAAAATGACGTTGATTGATCAAACCAGAAATATTGTGATTAAGTCAGCCCATCCCAGCCCGTTGTCAGCCAGCCGAGGTTTTTTCGGTTCGCGACCGTTTTCAAAGACCAACGCTGCACTGACCGCAATGGGGGAGGAGCCGATTGACTGGCAGTTGCCGGCCGATCCGACTGCAGAATAAACATAGGGGGAAATGTAAATGGATATTTTTGCAAGTTTAACCGCGAAGATTAAGGGAAAAGAACCAACGATTGTATTTCCTGAGGGGACCGAACCCCGAATCTTAACAGCAGCATTGCGTTTAGCAAACGAACAACTCGTGCGACCACTTTTGCTGGGAGATGAGCAGGCGGTGAAGACTGCTGCCGCAACGGCAGACTTGGAATGGAACGATGCGGTAACGGTGATTGATCCGCAGACGTATCCGGGAGAAAAGTATGCTGCCATGGTGCAGGCCTTCGTTGACCGGCGGAAGGGAAAGAACACGGCAGAGGAAGCCGAGAAGATGCTGCGGGATGAAAACTACTTTGGCACGATGCTGGTATATATGGGATTGGCTGACGGGCTAGTTTCCGGGGCGGTTCATCCAACCGGTGATACGGTGCGGCCGGCTCTCCAGATTATTAAAACTAAGCCGGGGGTTCACCGGACAAGCGGGGCCTTTATTATGGTTCGGAATGGTGGTGAAGAACGCTATGTCTTTGCCGATTGCGCAATTAATATTAATCCAGATGCGCCGACTTTGGCTGAAATTGCCCAGGAAAGTATTAAGACAGCCCGGCTGTTTGATATCGAGCCCCGAGTAGCAATGTTGAGCTTCTCAACAAAGGGTTCAGCCAAAGCGGACGAGGTTACTAAGGTGGCGGAAGCAACCCAGTTAGCGCAAAAGCAAGCGCCTGATGAACAGATTGACGGCGAACTTCAGTTTGATGCTGCATTTGTGCCAACAGTAGCGGCGCAAAAATCACCACAATCATCAGTTGCGGGACGGGCAACAGTTTTTGTCTTTCCGGAACTTGAAGCGGGGAATATTGGTTATAAGATTGCCCAGCGATTAGGTGGTTTTGAGGCGGTTGGTCCGGTTTTACAGGGGCTGAACAAACCGGTGTCTGATTTGTCCCGGGGGTGCAATGCTGAGGATGTCTACAAGGTTACAATCATTACCGCCGCACAGGCCGTTGCGGTAGATTAGGGGGAAAAAGGACGGATGAAAATAACGGTAACAGACGCACGGCAGACAATTCGAGTAGGGGAGCAGTTAGCGCCGCTTCTTAAGCCGCAGGATGTTTTACTGCTTGATGGGGAGCTCGGCGCGGGGAAGACTACCTTTACTAAGGGCGTAGCCCAAGGATTAGGCATTCACCGGCGGGTGAAGAGCCCAACGTTTACCCTTGTACACGAATACCATGGTGGGCGGTTACCGTTATATCATATGGACGTGTACCGCTTGGAGGATGCCGCTCCAGGTGACTTAGGAATTGCGGAATACTTTGATGGTGATGGGGTTAGTGTGGTGGAATGGTCCCAGTTTATTAAGGATGAACTCCCCCCGACTTACCTGATTGTTCACTTTATTAAGGACGAGCGCAATGATTGTTTACGGAGCTTGCAATTTGAACCTCACGGTAAACGTGCAGAGGAACTTATGAATCAGTTAGCTTCACGGTTAAATAATTAAAGAAGGTTGAGACGTATGTCTCAACCTTCTTTAATTTTATCGTTCATTATTATTTATTTTGCCGGCTGGTGAGCGTTTTGCGGAAATAACGGATGGGGGGCGTAATGATGGTGATGCGTCGATGTTGTTGCAAATTGCTGCTCGTAACGCTTATGGGTTGCCATGATTGCGTCAGTCGGGATATGACCGTTAATAATGTCAAGGATAATCGTGTATGATTCACAGGCATTCAGGGCAACGCCATAGTTAAACCCCGTTACGTTTTCAAGGACAACCGTTGGGTGCCGTTGAGCGTTCATGCTAATTGCTAACTGCTGGTCCCGTTGAAACGACTTGTGAGCCAGCTTAGAATTACGATCATCCTTAAAGAACTCCCAATCAAGCCCCGCTTGCTCAGCTGCCTGATGAACAATGGCCAACGAATATGGTTGGTGGCTGATTAAGAGAAGCTGTTGAAGTGCAAAGAGAAATTTTCGCCCCCGCCGCTTCCCCTGAAAGCGGGCTGCTTCGTAATCGAGTGAAACCTGATAAACCTCGTTGGTCACTGCATGGCGAATCTGCATGTTGTCCGTTTGAAGGTGTCGCCGGCTGATAATCCCTGACACGGTATCCAATGTTACAAGGGGGTTAATCTGGAAATTAACCTTTTCAGTGGTCTGATGGATCACGGAGAGGATGTTTTGCTCAGCATCAAAGCACTGGTTCCCAAGCGGATTGATAAATAAGTAGACGTCAAGCACAGTGCACACCTCCGTTGTTAGTTAGTTGCTAGTTTCATTCTACAAGAAATGGACGGGAATTCAATGAATCTGCTTTTAGCGGTTCCTGTAATTTTAGGGTGGGTATGGTAAACTTGAGGTGGATTTTAGTGCGAAAAGGGGCGAGCGGATTGGATCCGGATGAATGGGAATCGTTTTTAACGCCGTATCACCAGGCAGTGGGGGAGTTAAAGCTTAAGTTCCGGGAACTGCGGAATCAGATGCTTGCAACGGCCAAGCACGTGCCAATTGAGTTCGTTACCGGTCGGGTAAAACCAATAGAAAGTATCAAGGAAAAAATGGTGCGCCGGCACGTAACGGTGGATCGGTTAGCAGAGGGCATGGAAGACATCGCCGGATTGCGGATTATGTGCCAGTTTGTTGAGGATATTTATCAGGTGGTTGCTCTTATTAAGCAGCGGCATGATCTAACGGTGGTCCAGGAACGGGACTATATTCAAAGCGCTAAAGCGAGCGGGTACCGTTCGTATCATGTGATTTGTATGTACCCGTTACAGTGTTATGACGGGGAGAAAAACGTACAGGTCGAAATCCAGGTGCGCACGTTAGCGATGAATTTCTGGGCAACGATTGAGCATTCGTTAAAGTATAAGTACCGGGGAAACCTCCCGGTTGAAATTAAGCAGCGACTGCAACGGGCGGCCGAAGCGGCGTTTTTACTTGATAATGAAATGTCGAGTATTCGGGAGGATATTCAAGAAGCCCAGCATGCGTTTGAACACCGGCAAGACAGGAGGTAAGTCGTGAAGATTGGAATTTATGCAAATTCGGGGCGGGCGTCCCGCACAGTTGCGGCGGAACTCCGGCAAAAGTTTGCTGAACGGCGCTTTGAATTAGACGACAAGCATCCCGACGTCGTGATTAGCATTGGGGGCGACGGAACGTTGCTGTCTGCATTTCATCATTATGATAACCAGTTGGCGACTGTTCGGTTTATCGGGGTGCATACCGGCCACCTGGGTTTTTATACCGACTGGCGGAGTGATGAGCTCGATGACTTGGTGATTAGTTTGCAAAACGAAAACCAGCAAGCGGTGAGTTACCCGTTACTAGATATGCGGGTGAAATTTGTCGGCGACTCGCATCCGCATGACTACTTGGCGTTAAATGAAGCGACGATCCGTCGTTTAACTGCCACGATGATGACGGACGTGTATGTCGGAGGTGAATTTTTTGAGCGCTTCCGAGGAGATGGATTATGTGTGTCGACGCCAACTGGCTCTACGGGATATAATAAATCGCTAGGTGGTGCCATTGTCCACCCTAATCTGGATGTTTTACAGATGTCCGAAATTAGCTCGATTAATAACCGCGTTTTCCGGACGCTCAGTGCGCCAATGATCATTGCTCCCAATGATTGGATTACGCTGATTCCTTCAAAGGAAGGGGCGGTTATTATGACCGTTGATTCGGATTATTATCACGATCAGCAGATTGAACGGATGCGGTTCCGAATTGCTAAGCAGCGAATTTACTTTGCTAAATCCCGGCATACGCGCTTCTGGCAGCGAGTTCAGGATTCATTTATTGGGTCAGACTATGAAGATTAAGTGGCAAGTTGATGCGCCGGAGCGGAAGTTACGCACGTTTTTGCGCCAACAAGGAGTTTCCCGACGGCTACTAGCCCATGTCCGCAATGCGGGCGGGGCTTTGGTGGTTAACGGGGATAATGGGCGGCTGATTGATCGCGTTGTGCCGGGGGATCAGGTTACATTGGTATTACCGCCAGAAGAAAACCGGAAGACGCCGGTAATTCCGTCGTATGTGCCGGTGGACGTTCTTTATGAGGATGATGATTTTCTGGTGGTAAATAAACCACCGTTTGTGGCTGCGATTCCGTCGCCGTTGCACCGGGATGATTCCCTAGTTAGCCGGGTGACGGGGTACTACCGGATTCGTCACTACGATGATATTATCCCACACCTCGTAACCCGGTTGGATCGCGATACATCAGGTGCAGTTTTATTTGCTAAGCACCGTTATGCCCACGCATTAATTGACCAGGAATTACAAGCCGGGCGGATTCATAAGGAATACTGCGCGGTTATTGGAACGCCAATCTGGTGGCACCACCGGATAATTACCGCACCGATTGGTCGGCAACCCGGAAGTACAATGAAGCGGATGGTTCGGAACGATGGTAAGCGGGCGGTGACTGAAGTACAAGTTGAGCACCGGTTTATCCGGGCAACTCAGTTGAAGGTTCGGTTATGGACGGGCCGGACGCATCAAATCAGGGTGCACTGTGCTACGCTTGGTTATCCGTTAATTGGTGATGAAATGTACGGCGGGACAATGCTTGACGGAATGGAGCGGCAGGCCCTGCATTGTCGGCGGTTGCGTTTTTTGCAAGTGCGGACGCGCCGGTGGGTTACTGTTACGGCGCCGGTTCCGGAGGATATGCGCCGGCTATTACGATTGAAATGAAAAAGTAGTGTCGTGTAGGTAATTATTAATGGCAGATGCGGGAGAAAAGCCCGCGCATCAATCCCCAGGGGTTATTACCTTACTTTTCAGTGATAAACGGGATAATTTGTTGGGTACCGTACTGTTTAATTTGTGCTAAAAGAATTTGGGCGCACGCTACGCAGTCGTCCAGGGCATTGTGGTGGTGTTCTAGGGGAACGTGGAGTGCCGCACTAACCGTGTTGAGTTTGTGATTGGTGAGGGTGGGCATTAGTTGCCGGCTCGTTTTAACCGTATCAATTGCGAGAAAGTGTGGGGAAGTAATCCCGTAGTGTGCGAGGGTGTGTTGCAAAACGCTGCAGTCAAACGGGGCGTTATGGGCAACAATAATTTGTTCGGGGCCAAATAAAGCAGCAATGTGGGGCCAAAGCTCGGCAAAGGTGGGTGCATCGGCAACATCGGCGGCTGTAAGTCCGTGGATTTGGGTATTACGGACAGCAAACGACATCTGGGGATTAATTAATGAATAGAACCGGTCAGTAATAACGTTGTTTCTAACAACCGTTAGGGCTAACGAACATGCGCTTGCCCGTTTAGCGTTGGCTGTTTCAAAGTCGATGGCGGTAAAGTCCATGAAAAGTCCCTCCTTTAAGCTGTTTTTTATTTTACCTCAATTAAACTTCGAGTGCGCGGTTTCGGTGAAAAATGGTAGAATGGAGTCATGAATTTTGACAGAGGAGGCGGACGACGATGCTTGATCAAGTAGCGGTAACGGCCATTGTAACTAACCAGTTACGGGGAATCGAGGCACATCAAGACGAGCCACTTTCCCATTTTACTAATACCCGGACTGGGGGGCCGGCCGACTGGATTCTTTTTCCAAAGACGCCGTCAGAGGCCCGCAAGGTTGTGACGACAGCACACGAAAGTGATATTCCGCTCACTGTTTTGGGGAATGCCAGCAACCTTATTGTCAGTGATAATGGAATTCGGGGAATTGTATTAATTCTAACGAAGATGAATGAAGTGGTTGTCCGGGGAAATCGGGTGATTGCGCAGGCTGGGGCAACCATGATTGCGACAACGGAAGCGGCGTACCATGCTGGGCTAACGGGATTGGAGTTTGCTTCGGGAATTCCGGGGAGTGTCGGCGGCGCCGTCTTTATGAATGCTGGCGCATACGGCGGTGAAATGAAGATGGTTGTGGAACAGGTAACAGCTCTTACCCGGACTGGTGCACTCCGGGTGTATTCGAATCGACGGATGGATTTCGGGTACCGGCATAGTCGGGTTCAGGATGCAGATGAGATTGTCTTAGATGCTACCTTTACGTTAACGAGTGGCGAATCAGAGGAAATTCGGGCCAAACGGGATCACCTTAACTTTTTGCGGGCAGCTAAGCAGCCCTTGGAGTATCCGTCATGTGGGAGTGTCTTTAAGCGTCCGGAAGGCCATTATACCGGGAAGTTAGTGCACGATGCCGGGTTGCAGGGCTACCGTGTGGGGGGCGCTGAGGTCTCAACCAAACACGCGGGATTTATCGTGAACGTTGGTAATGCAACGGCTGCTGATTACGTGGCAGTGATTCGCCATGTTCAGCAGGTAGTTAAGGAAAAGTTTGACGTGGAGCTTGAGACGGAAGTTAGAATTATCGGGGATTAAAGAAAAGTGCGGAGCTGCCGCATATAAAATAAGCAGGTCTCTTATAGGGGACCTGCTTATTTGTATGAATTATTCTGAAGGTGTTGTAAGGGCCATCTTAGTAATCATAATTGCGCCCCAGATGATTAATTGCAGAATGGTCATTAAAAGCACAAAGGTAACCATCCGAAGATTCCACATTGTTATTAGTTCACTAACAACCCACCCGGGGCTCACAAAGAGGTAGGCAGTGTGCAGCCGGATGAACCGTCCTACAAATACGCCAATCGAGGTAAGAAGGGTCAGGCCAACAATTATTATGCTATGGGCAATGGCCCCGCGCCAGCACCACCGTCGTTGAAAAGCGGTGGCCATGAATTCTAGGCTCCACGTTCCAATGATGGCGAACCCGATAACCCCAGAAACGAGGGTGAAAAATGCAAGCCACAGGTGAAGGTCAAAGCGCATTAGCATGGTAACGCTGTTGTATGGATTAAACTTCGCGAGGTGAAACAGGTCGGTTAGTAAGTATGGTGTGTTAGGATAAAAAATCGACCATAAAAACGCTAACGGGTAAAACTGCCATGCCCGTTGACGGGTAGGGTGAACGTGAAATGCACATTCAATTGGAATATATGCGAGGAAACTATTTAATGTTAGAAAGGCTAGCGCGGTGGAATGAATGCCCGTCTTTAAGTAGACGTATCCAAGATACAGTAGTACTGCGCTTCGAATTAGCCAACGAAGTTTTTGGGGCATAGTGTTTCCTCCTAATAGTGATAATTGTTACCCTTAGTTTCCCACAGAAGGCGAAGTAGTGTAAAGGTTCGTGATATAATCATTACCGAGAATTTAATAAAGGAGGGTTGGCCATGACTTTTGCGTGGAGCGACATCATCACCTGGCAGCATTTTATTAATTTGCTGGACATCGTGGTGGTGTGGTACGCAATCTATAAGCTGATGATGCTGATTCGCGGGACCAAAGCGGTGCAACTGCTAAAGGGAATCGTGGTCATTGTCGCAATTAAGCTGGTTAGTTGGTATCTGGGATTGGAAACCATCTCGTGGATTATGGACCAGGTCATTAACTGGGGAATAATCGCCATCATCATCATCTTCCAGCCGGAAATCCGGCGTGGCCTTGAACATCTTGGGCGTGGCCTTGTTTATAAACGACAGGATGAGGATCGCGAAAAGATGATTCATGAGCTTGATAAGGCAATTCAGTACATGTCCAAACGGCGCATTGGGGCGCTGATTTCGATTGAGATGAACACCGGACTTGAAGATTATATCGAAACCGGAATTAAAATGGACGCAGACATTACGGGGGAGTTGTTGATTAACACTTTCATTCCAAATACGCCGTTACATGATGGTGCGGTTATCATCAAGGATAACCGGATTGCTGTCGCTGCTGCGTACCTTCCCTTATCCGATAGTAACTTAATCCCCAAGTCACTTGGAACCCGCCACCGGGCAGCGGTTGGAATTAGTGAGGTGACCGATGCCTTGACGGTTGTTATTTCCGAGGAGACCGGGGGTGTTACGATTACGCAGAATAATGAATTAATGCGGGACCTAACACGGGAAGATTACTTAAAAATTCTGCGGAATGAGCTTCTTCCTCAGGCGGATTCCAAGTACCGGTTATTTGGGCGGAGCGGAATCAAACATCGGGCACGTATTGTTCACCGGCGGAAAGGAGGGCGGCACGTTAAATGAAGCTTTCAAAGTTCTTTAATAGTAAGACGTTCTACCGGTTAATTTCATTGGTTTTTGCCCTCATGCTGTTCTTGTACGTTAATTCAATGAAACTTAATACGACCAGGTTTGCCCAGAACGGTGACGTGGGCGTGGGTTTTATGAATAAGTCAACGACACTGCGGGTTCCGGTTCGGATTTTAGCGAGCCAAAACGGATATTTCGTAACGGGGTATCCTAACATGGTTAAGGTACGGGTTACCGGGCCGAGCTCGCTGGTGACTGCCGTCCGTAATACGCATAGTTTGCAGGTTACTGCTGACTGTACGCACCTTGGGCTGGGTAACCATACCGTTAAACTGCAGCCCCGTGGGTTTAACCATGATCTTAACGTTCAAGTTGAACCTAGCCGGGTGAACCTAACTGTTAGTCGACGCGAAACGGCTGATTTCCCTGTTCAGGTTCGGTTTAATAGCCGCCAGATTGCTAAGGGGTACGCTGCTGGGCGCCCAACAGTAAACGTTAACGTGGTATCGGCAACGGGACCAACTAAGGACATTAACCGGATTGATTGCATTGTTGCTCGAGTAAGGCTAAATAAGAATACCCAAGAAACGGTTCACCAGCAGGTTGCCTTACAGGCGGTTGATGCAAACGGGCAACCATTAAGTGATGTTATTTTGTCGTATAAGATGGCGCGGGTTACCGTTCCGATCTTTTCGGCGAAATCAACCAAAAGTGTCAACGTTCAACTCGTAAAGTCTGGTAAGGGTGTTGCAGGTAATCACTATAGTTTTACGACGGATACTAAAAACGTGACGGTCCATGGTGCCAAACAGGCGCTGGATAAACTGACAATTTTAAAGGTTCCGGTTGCCGTTGCGGGAATTGATGGTACAATGGACAAGATAATTGCCCTGAGTCCTAACCAGTATGGGATTACGGGGATTGACCCGGCAACCATCAAGGTGCACATTACGGTCACAAAAAATTAGAAATTAATGATTGCGAACGAAAGGATTGAACAAAGAATGAAGTATTTCGGAACGGACGGTGTGCGGGGAATTGCGAACCAGACCTTAACACCAGAATTGGCTTTTAAGCTTGGTCGGTGTGGGGGATATATCCTCACTAAGCACGCTGAGAACAACCATACACCACGGGTATTGGTTGCCCGTGATACTCGGATTTCAGGGCAGATGCTTGCTGAGGCCATCACGGCCGGGTTGCTTTCAGTTGGAATCGAGGTGTTCTCGCTGGGCGTAATGACGACGCCTGGGGTGGCCTACCTCGTGCGGTTACAGGGGGCTGATGCGGGAATTCAAATTTCGGCATCCCATAATCCGGTTCAGGATAACGGCATTAAGTTCTTTGGCGGGGATGGTTATAAGTTATCAGACGAAAAAGAAGAGGAAATTGAAGCACTCTTAGAACAAGAAAAAGATAGCCTTCCCCGGCCAAGTGCTGCGGGCCTAGGGACTTTAAGTGATTACCGCGAAGGGGTTCAAAAGTACACTCAGTTTTTAGAGCAAACAATTCCGGACAACCTCGAAGGGCTTCACATTGCCGTTGACGGGGCTAACGGGGCAACGAGTGACATTGTATCACGTCTTTTTGCTGACCTAGGAGTGGAATTTGATACCATGGCAACCACGCCAAACGGATTAAACATTAACGATGGAGTCGGTTCAACGCACCCGGAAGCTCTCAGTAAGTTTGTGGTGGAAAAAGGCGCGCAGGCAGGAGTGGCCTTTGATGGCGATGGTGACCGGTGCATTGCGGTAGATGAAGACGGCCAGATTGTTGACGGAGATAAGATCATGTATATTTGCGGAAAGTACATGAGTGACCGGGGAAGGCTAAAGAAGGATACGATTGTCACGACTGTGATGAGTAACCTTGGATTATATAAGGCGATGGCAGCAGATGGCCTCCACTCGGTCAAGACGCAAGTGGGCGACCGGTACGTCGTTGAAGAAATGCTGAAGAGTGGGTACAACCTTGGAGGTGAGCAGTCCGGCCATATTGTGTTCTTAGATTTTAACACGACGGGTGATGGGATGCTAACAGCCCTGCAGCTTCTGAATATTATGAAACAGACGGGGAAAAAGCTTTCCGAATTAGCGGCAGAAGTAACGACTTATCCGCAAGAGTTAGTTAATGTTAAGGTTCAAGATAAGAAGAAGGCCCTTGAAAACCAGGCGATCAAGGATGTAATTGCTAAGGTTGAAGAAAAAATGGCTGGCGAAGGCCGGGTTCTGGTTCGACCAAGTGGGACCGAAGACCTTCTTCGGGTTATGGCGGAAGCAAAAACGCCAGAGCTGGTTCACCAGTACGTAATGGAAATCGTTGAGGTTGTGAAAGACCAGGTTGGCGTTGAGGATTAAGGATAAAAGATAACCCCGGATGGTTGAATAACCACCCGGGGTTATTTGTATGGGAAATTAGCGCCGTACGATATAGGAAATAATGCGAAAGATTAAGTATACTGCTCCTGTGTACATCAAAAGAAGCATTAGTAAGAAAAGACCACCCTGCAACCACATTTTGTACGAGAAGAGAAGGGCGACCACGTTAAAAAAGTCGCCGTGGCGGACGTACGAGTACCCAAGGGTGAAAAAGATAATTAATAGCCCGCAGATAAAACTAGTCTTCATTTGACGTTTATTAATCACGGTTTTTCCTCCAATAAGTTTATGATAAGTCATCCTCATTATAGTAAACCTGGCGAGAAAAAGATACGAAAAAACCGCTAAAACGCAAATGAAAGGGTTGACATTAATTAATGTAACCGTTATCCTAAAAACGTAAGGTATTTGAAAATTACCTTTTAATCAATTCTCTTTCTCTCTTATGCCAACCACTGCGAATTGCTGTTGCAGTGGTTTTCGTTTACCATAAGCTTGGATGGAGGAACTAATAATGAAGAGTCATGAAACGTTAACCTTGATTGAACAAATTACCCGCAACGATGGTTCATCGTACTATGAAATTGCGAATATGGTACAGAATGGACGGGCGGAAAAGGCGGTAATGAAGGGGTTAATTAAAGACGTGCGAATTATTCAGCTGAATATTCCGCGATCGTCGAGTGTTATTAAGTACGAACAATACGTTAATGAGCATTTTACGGTGCCTGGTGAAGATTTTGATGAATTTCCGGAATGGACTAAGCCTTCGGAGATTCAAAAAGTTGTTGACCAAATTTTACACGAAAATCACGTTGCGTAGTGAAGTGAGTGGTCGCTAAAATTAGGAAAATCCGCCTAGCACTGATGAAAAAGTGTGGTAGAATGAACACGTACTCACAAGAGAGTAACTTTTTTTAGGAGGCTGTTTTAATGTCAGTATTTGTAAATGGTAACGCAATTTACAACGCCGCCCGGGAAGGCCACTATGCTGTTGGTGCATTCAACACGAACAACCTTGAATGGACGCGTTCAATCCTGCGGGCTGCCCAGGAAACCAAGACCCCTGTTTTGATCCAGGTTTCAATGGGTGCTGCTAAATACATGGGGGACTACCGGCTGGTTAAGAACCTCGTGGAAAACGAAATGCGGGTAATGAACATCACTGTTCCGGTTATTATGCACCTTGACCACGGGAACTACGAAGCTGCTAAGGAATGCATCAAGGAAGGCTACTCATCAGTTATGTTTGATGGCCACGACCTTCCATTTGAAGAAAACCTTGAAAAAACAAAGGAAATCGTTCGGCTTGCTCACGAACGGGGCATTTCCGTTGAAGCTGAAGTTGGCTCAATTGGTGGAACGGAAGACGGTATTACCGGTGAAGGTGAACTGGCAAGCGTTGAAGAAGCTAAGACAATGGCTGCTACCGGGGTTGATTACTTAGCTTGTGGAATTGGTAACATTCACGGCAAGTACCCTGAAAACTGGAAGGGGTTAAACTTCGACCGGCTTCAGGAAATCGCTGATGCTGTTGACACGCCACTTGTACTTCATGGTGGTTCAGGAATTCCGCAGGAACAGATTGAAAAGGCAATCTCAATGGGAATTTCGAAGGTTAACATCAACACCGAAAATCAGCTGGCATTTGCAGCCGCAACACGGAAGTACATTGAGGCCGGTAAGGACCAAGAAGGTAAGGGTTATGACCCACGGAAGTTGCTGGCACCAGGAACTGAAGCAATCGTTGATACCGTTAAGGAAATCATCGGTTGGTTAGGAACGCCATCGGTTAATGACTAATTGATCTGAATTTTCCATTAAAGGAACCGCCCAGTGCGGTTCCTTTTTTATAGTTTTAGGAATCGCTAAATTTGCAGCCCCTCCTTGTTATAAAAACGCTTTCATGATAGATTAAGTTTTGAAAGCTGATTTGGAGGGGGATAACAACAATGGTTAATAAAAAGAATTGTCAGGAGATTTTACCCGCTTTGCGGCGTGAAGGAAAAGTGTTAAACGCCTTAGCCGATCAGAAACGGCAGTACATCTTAACGTTACTTTGTCATCACCGGCAGGGAATGACTGTTAGTGCGATTACAAAACAGATGGCGATTACTCAACCGGCAGTTTCACATCATTTGCGGATTTTACGTGATGCCCAGCTGGTAGCGTACCGGAAACAGGGACTCGAAAGTGAGTATTACCTTACGTGGAACGTCTCGTTTCGGACTTTAGTTAGCGATTTACAGGAGTTGGAAAATCTTAGGTAGGAGTTTCTTTTTAGCAGCGTTCGCGGTAAAATCAAGCGGTGACTATGCAAGGGGGCGAGTGTCATCGCAAAGAAGGTTTATGCGGTTTTACGTGGAAAGGTTCCAGGAATTTATGGAACCTGGGAGGAATGTGCTTGGCAGGTAAAGGGGTATAAGGGGGCCCAGTATAAGAGTTTTTCGTCAGTTCAAGCGGCCCAAGCATGGCTTCGGGCCGAAATGACCGGGAGAAGTACGAGTCATCCGCAGCATTCCGGTTACTGTCCTAAACAGGAAACGACGCCAAATTCGGTAACAGGGGTGGTTTTTTATTCTGACGGGGGAACCCGGAATCACGGTAACTACCGGGGCGGACACGTTCGGACAACGGATGTAGCAGCGTGGGCGTACCTGGTTACAGCGCCGGATTACCAAAATAGTGCGAGTGCCGGTGAATTTGGAAGCACTAATAATCGGATGGAACTATTAGGGATGATTAACGCGTTGGAGGACCTTAAGAAACAAGGATTAAACCGGCAACCAGTTACGGGCGTTCTTGATTCACAGTATGTGCTAAACGGAATCAACAAGCACTGGTTACAGGGATGGCAACGGCGGGGATGGAGAACAGCAAGTGGAACGGTGGTAGCCAACAAAGAGCTATGGCAGCGGATTGCTCACTTGTTGCCAGCATTTCCCAAGTTAACTTTAACGTGGACGAAAGGGCACGCTAAAAATGCGGGGAATAATTTCGTGGATCGCTTGTTGAACAAAACCATGGACCGAATGCAGGGGAAGTAAAACGCTGTTGGAGCGGGGGAAACCATGATATAATGAAAGTAGTTGAACGGGGATGTTTAGGATTCGACAGGTGTAGGTCGAGCTTAGGCTGCGCTTGGTAGGTTGCGGCTACCATAAAACGCTCAGTTAAATTATAACTGCAAAAAATAATAACAATTCATACGCTCTGGCTGCCTAATCGCACCATTGCGTGATCCACACGGCATCGTCCACGTGGCGCTGTTGGGTCTTACCAATTAGTGGACTTACGCTTTATGCCGCCACCTGAGGGGTAAAGAAGAGATTATCAGGTTAGCTATTAGTGGGGGCCAAGTTATTCGGCGGAGCTGATAGTGAAGATTAAATAGAATAACTATGAACGTAGACGCTTGAGTGGCGATACGCTTGGACGCGGGTTCGACTCCCGCCATCTCCATTTGAATGAATCATATGTTATCACGAAGTCCTGTAAAACGTTAATTTTACGGGATTTCGTTTTTTAATGAATCATATGTTTTCGTATGTTTTTGAAATTTTGTTGCACATTGGTTGCATAAAGTGCATCAAGACATCCTTCGACCATCAGTTCGAATTTTGTATTCGTCGGTTAAGGCGGTTGAAAGCAGAATGGAATTGATTGGCAAATCCCATATCGTGTTCACTCAGTTCAAAAGTACAGTGATTAGCTGGTGGTTATCACGGATAAATTGCTTGATACTTTCGTTTTTGGCGTTTTTGACTGTTAAGCTAAGTCATACTACGCTTTGTTAATACTTATGGTTTTCGGGTTAATATGTCTTAGGTTAATATTTGTAATCACCCTAATGCGTGCTAGTTATAGTGATTAGAATATAAGGCCAATACGAATTATGAGTAAGGCAAAATATTTGGGAGTATAGACATTAATTATGAAAAAATAGTGAAGTAATTTATAAAGAATGTTTAAGAACGATGGGAAAAGGGAGACAATACTTGGTTCTTAGTCGTATCCTAAGAAGGTTAATGAAGAAAGCTATGTGCAAGGGAGAGTAATTTTATGAACCATTTTTCTAAAATTGCGCGGATTGCCAGTGCAACGTTATTGTTGTTGGGAACAATGACGATGGCGAGCGGGGCAATTCAAGCGCAGACGGTCTCATCTTCTTCCCAGCCAGCGAACGTAAGTTCGTCCCGGGGGGGGGTACAGTCCAGTACTGACAAATTCAGCGCGGTAGCAAGTGTAGCGTCGTCGTCAAGTTCAATGGTGGCTTCTTCATCGTCAAGTTCAATGACAGCTCCAACGCGAGCTGCGCGAGCGGTAGATGATAATACTAATACTGATGGTCTCATTGGAAAGTATCAGGTAACGACGCATACACAGTATGGTAATGATGTTGCAAGTTTACCAGAAGGAACTGGAATTTATCCGCATTTTGATGTGAATGATGATATTGGAAAGTGTTATTGTTACGACTGGGACATGAAAGCCCCTGATCAGCCTGGTCAAAATTATAACGGGTACCAGTTCTATGATGGAATGAAGGTGGCTGCTAATAAGCAAAAGGCTGATGAAGTAGCGGCCGCATTGATGGGCGGATACCATTTAAACAAAGATACAAACCAGTGGGAAATGTCACCGGCTTTTCAGGCAGAAGCGCAAAAGGGGTATGACACCTTAATGCAGCAGTATAAAAATGGTGATTACGAGGCGGATCCGGGAAATTCTGGAGATCTTAATGGCGCTGAATTAGAGCTAAGCCCTAATTACACGTTAGCAGATTATGAGCAAGATGTTACTCAATCCGTCATTTGGAAGATTGGTGGTGCTACGGATGGTAGTGCTGACTTAGCTAATAAGACACCATTAGGGCGTGACTTATATAATTATGCGATGAGCCATCCGTTGGACGATACAACGGCGCAGGCGAACAACGTGGCTGTAACTAAAGGAAGTACAGCCAGCGATCCCCTGACAATTGATCCGACGACGCTTAAAAGTCAAACGTTTCAAGTAACCGGTTATCACGGTGATGTAAGTGTCGCCAACCTTGACCCGAATATTGAGGTTATTGATGCACAAACCGGTAAGGTGGTAACGGCACTTGAAGGCGGCCATTCTTATTACTTACAGGCTAAGAAATTGAGTGATGCAACGATAAAGGGGCAATTTAACGTTAACTATGAGAAGGTTGCTGATTCACATTACTTCTCGGTTGAAGATTTAAACGCATCCTCAACGGAAGCTAATAATAAGTACCAAAACATGGTTAACCTTGCGACGAAAACGACTAATTTATCAATTAATTACGTTTTCCTTCAGCAAACATCAAGTTCGAGCTCTTCAAGTAGTAGTAGTTCATCAAGTTCTAGTTCATCTAGTAGCTCAGTTAAGAGCTCAAGCTCATCTAGCAGTAGCTCATCCAGCAGCGACGTTAAGAGTTCAAGTTCATCTAGCAGTAGCTCATCCAGCAGCGACGTTAAGAGCTCAAGCTCGTCTAGCAGCAGTTCATCCAGCAGCGCTGCTAAGAGCTCGAGCTCATCTAGTGCGGTTAGCTCAACGGTGACGTCATCAACTGTCAACGCTAGTCAACAAGCAGCCGTTAAGTCTGGTGCTGGTCGCGGACATGGTCACGGATTACCGGACACAGGAAATGCCAATGCGGCTGCGTTGGTTGTTGCTGGTCTTACAATGCTTGGCATTGGGGCAGCACTTGGTAGTGTGAACTTTTTTAAGCAGAATTAAACGATAACAATAGCTTTTCTTTGTTAATGTGTGTAAATGATATTAGACGGTTTAGGAGTAAAGTCCTGGGCCGTTTTGTTTTGGGTGAAATAAAGGGCGTTGCGTTAGTACGGAAAAAGTATGGTAAAATGAGAACCGTAAAGAGGACGAAAATTATATATAAAAGTATCTTGATTAGTGGCGCAATTGGGTTGTTAGCACCAATGTTATTAACGACATCCGCAAATACAGCGGCATCTGTTCAAGGGGGGAGTACAACGAGCATCTTCTTCACAAGTTACTGCTAATAGTACTCAATCCAGTCAGGTCGTTTATGTCGGTAAGAGCACGAGCAAGGTAGCAGGGAATGCGAGTATTGTCAATGTAAGTAACGGAAAAGCAGAACGCGCGCAAGATGTTGCTAATACGTTTGATCCCCTCTATGCAAATGATAATGGGGCGGGGACTAGCGCAGCCGGCCAGGTGCCATACCCTGTTTATCAAGATCAAGAAGATCTGGTAACTGCATTAACTCATCGTGGTCTTCCATTAGCACAAATTAATTCCGTAGTTGCAGCAATGTTACTTGCAGATAATGGAACGTACAGGGGAGATTTCACCTTGATTCCAGGGGCTTCAAGTGATAAACAAGCAAACATTTACAACGCCCAGGTTCAAATCAGCAAATTACTAAGCTGCAACTTAATTTGCAAAACAATGAAACACCGCGGTTTGAGTTAAATCCTCATTACTTAGGTGCGCTGGTAAATGTTAATCAGGTAGTGCCGTCTGGTTATCAGGTAATTGACAATGCCACTGGGCAGCCGGCGTCTGAATTGCAGCCGGGACATGTTTACTATGTTAAGGCAACTCATCCTACTAACCAAGCGACGGTTGCGCTGGATTATGATAAAGATTCATTTAATTACTTTTCTACGAACAGTAAACTACCGTTGGTTTTTGATGAAGCAATTGGAGATGGCCCGATTGGTGCTGGCTCAGTTGGTGGTGTAAGTCCAAGTTTAAATTCAAGTTCAAACTCAAATACGAATCAGAAAACCGTCCAGGTTTATTACGATGATAATGGTAATTACGTAGGCCCTCTTCAAAGTACTAATGGGAGGCCAATAATTCATATTCTCGATGATGCGGGATTAAATAATATTGTTGCTGCACAACACATGTATGATCAAAATAATGCAATCAGGGTGCCTAATGGTTACTATGAGGGGTTAATGTCGAGTACCCCGATGCTGCAAGATTTAACTTTATTGGTGTTTGCAAATATGGAACCGGTGCAGTCTAGTTCTAGTAATATCGCCGTTTAACCGCAACGGGTCTCTTCTGTTTTAGGAAAGAAAGTTCCTTTAATTCTTAGCGGAATGGCATCAGGAAGGAGCGGGGCTGTAACCTTTACCAGTAAAAAAGAAATAATTAATGGTAGTAATTTGGTAAGGATTGGTGGTATGGCTGCATCGAAAAATGACGGTACCACATTTAGCAGATTAAGTCCACGGCATAATAGTCAATTGTCGGATACTGGTGATGGTAATGGGGTTGTATTAGTGTTTGGTGGCTTGATTATATTAACGGTTGCGGTAGCAGTTGGAATTTAATCTAAGCCTGATTAATGATAAAAAATAACTTTTCCCTATAGGTTGATAATTAATTTTAAACGGTCTAGGAGTATTCCTAGACCGTTTTCATGTATTGTTCATTTATGTTTTTTTCAGGGGCTATTTAAGACTGGTGCTATAAAATTTATTGCCGAATTAAGTCTAGGTATATCAGCATCATAGGTGTTTATTGTTTTCAATTGGGCGAAAGAGAGGGTGATAGGTCTTTTTATGGTTATCGTAATTGACCGCAGATATGCACATTTAACCAGTGACAAGGTTCGATTTTAAGACATTATGCTACAATAATGGCGATAGGTAGAGTTCACGCGCATAATTGATTGAAAAGCGGGAGTTCTAGTGAATAGCTGGGAAGTAGAGGAGCAGCGGAAATGAAAATATTAATGATAGAAGATAATCGTTCAGTTTCAGAAATGATGTCCCTCTTTTTTCAAAAGGAGGAGTGGGATGCCGATTACGCGTACAACGGAATTAACGCCGTTAAGATGTTTACAGAGCATTCAGATGAGTACGATATTGTAATCCTTGACCTTAACCTGCCCGGAATGGATGGAATTCAGGTAAATAGTGAGATTCGGGCGGTCTCCCCAACAATTCCGATAATCATTGTTACGGCCCGGGATAGTGAGAGTGACGAGGTTTTGGGGTTTAAAGCGGGCGCAGATGATTATGTGACCAAACCTTTTTCTCCGCTTGTCTTAATTCAACGAATTAAAGCGATGGTGCGGCGGGCACAGCTAGCTCGTTCACAAAGACCCAATCCTAAGGATAACTTTGATGTGGTTGTTGGATCACATTTTAGGTTAAACAGTGTTACTCATGAAGTGCGGTGGGACGATACGCCCATTGCGGATCTTACGCGGAAAGAGTTTGAGGTATTAAAGGTAATGGCGGAGAATCCTGAGCAGGTTTTTACCCGGACGCAGCTTTTGCAGCAAGTCTGGGGGTACGAATTTGTTGGGGACGAACGAACCGTGGATTCTCACATTCGGAAAATTCGGCGAAAATTAGCGATTGCCCACCAACAGCTTATTCATACTGTTTGGGGCGTTGGTTATAAGTTTAGTGTGAAGGACGACGAGTAATGAAGCTGGTATTTAGGCAATTTCTAAGTTCATTAATCGTGATGCTGGTTTTGATTGTCAGCATGGGAGCGTTCTTTATGGGGTTTACTAAGCGGGTTGTATATACCAATACGTGGAACCACCTTGAAGGATACGCTGATAGCCTCAAAAAACAGGCTTTGGTTACCCGAAAAGTGAATGGACAACAGCAGTTGGGGATTAACATTAATCGGTTGCACTCAAGTGAAGAGCTTTTAAGTAGTCAGGATGTGCGGGTGGTTATTTTTACGGCGCCTGATAAGATTGTTTATCCTGAGCATGGGTATCAGGCTCGGATTTCATCGAATGACTGGGCAAAGTTAAAGGCAGGAAAGACGCTTCGCGAAAAATTAGATGAACCGGCGCAATTGTTTGCCGGCCGTAAAAGGAGCGTATATTCGAAGAATACGACCGATATTTTTTCACCGTGCTTTGATAATAATGGCAACATGGTGGCAGTGATTTCGATTGGGGCAACGGTTTCGAGTATGAAAAAAACAATCCAAGGAACGTATGCAATCTTAGGGTTATCAACTCTCCTTGCGGTTTTACTAACGCTAATAATCAGTTACGTCTTGGCCCACTATATGACTAAGCGAACGTTACGGCTAAAACGGGCTGTTGAAGAAGTCGCTCAGGGCGATTACGGCCAAGTTATTCCGGTTAAAATGCATGATGAACTTGGGCAATTAATTAGTAGCTTTAACCGGATGAGTATGTCGCTTAAGGACTCAGCCGCGAAGATTGATAAGCAAAACCGAATGCAACGGCAATTCTTCTCTAACGCAGCTCACGAGATGCGAACGCCGTTAACAACAATAAATGGGTTAATTGAAGGATTGATGTATGATGCAATCCCTGCTGATAGTCGGATGAAGAGTTTGGAACTAATGCGGAACGAAACGGAACGGTTAATTCGAATTGTTAATAATAACCTGGATTACGAGAAGATTCGGACAGGTCAGATTGTTCTCAATCTGAAGGAGTTTGACGTAACCCCGGTGTTACGTCAATTGCGGACTAACTTCCAGGACAAAGCCGCGGACCAAGGGGATGTGCTGGTGCTCCATGTTCCTACTAAGTTAATGGTATATGCGGACCATGACCGGTTTATTCAGATTGTCATCAATATTATCCAAAACGCCATTCAGTTCACGAAGAACGGGACGATTACGGTTACAGCGCAACCCAACACTGATAATAATCAGGTAATAATTAAAGTTGCTGATACTGGAATCGGGATGTCTGCCGAAGAACAAGAAGGGATTTGGGATCGATATTACAAGGCGGATCCGTCACGGAAAAATACGAAGTATGGTGAATCAGGCTTGGGATTGTCGATCGTTCGTCAATTGGTGCACCTACACCACGGAACAATTACCGTCAAAAGTGCGCCAAATGAAGGTGCAACGTTTACCGTTACCCTGCCAGCTAAGCCAGGGAAGTAATCAGGAAGTAATCAATAAAACGCTCCTAGTCTTGGACAATAACGTCTAAGACTAGGAGCATTGTTTATTTAATTTTTGAATAACTAGCTTTTTTGAAGAACTTTTTGGATTCGCACAGCAACTCGTTCGTCCATAATAACGTCCGTAAATGCGTTTGCTCGAAGCGTCCCGACCGCCGCATTTGTCTTGAACTTATTTTGAATAACCGCAATTCGATGAGGAACGGCAAGCACTTGCTCTAATGGGATTCCAAAGGCTTTGTCGACGGTGGGACGCAACCAATGACCATTAAGGGATACTGGGCGACCGTAAACAATCCCCGCGATTTTGTCGGGATTAATTCCTGCAAAGATTTGCCGAAAGTTATTTTTCCACGTGTCAATGGCTTGAATCGCAGTGATGGTTCCAATGCCGCAAATGATTGTATCCATTTTTCGGGCAAGGTCAACGGTGGGGGCGATTGAGGGCTCAGCTAACATGGCCGCCCGCGCGGAATCGTTGAGGATATAGAGGGGGCCTGAAATGGTGTGGTAGGTTGTATCGTATTTTTCAGCTGCCTTTTGAACCATCCGCATCGAACCAGCATATGAATTATAGCGCATGTTTTCACCGATAAACTGGGTAAAGGTTAAGTCTGAGCGGCTTATGGAGTTAAAGTGGTTAATTAGCTTGTAGACCGTATCGCCCCAGGTTAACCCAACAATATGACTGGTACGGATTACCTGTTGCACAATCTTTGCGGCAAAACTAAAAAAAACATTATCCGCTTGGGCAGGGTTATCGCCGCTTTTAAGGACGTAGATATGGTTAACGGGGAAGGCTGTTTGCAATTGTTCTTCTAATTCCGTATTTTGTTCCGCGGTTGAGTGGATTGTAATTGTTACCAGGTGCTCTTTAAGGGCTTGATCCAGATACTTTGAAATGTAGTACCGGCTAATATCGTATTTTTTGGCTAATTCGCTGACAGATTTTTTGCCGAGATAGAAATCTCGTGCAATATCGCTTAATAGTTCGCGCTGCCCACTTGATGACATTGTAATCCCTCCAAGTAAAACGGTTTCTAAGTTCATTTTATCACGAAATCATTGGGGAGAAGAGTTTGTTTGGAAAAGGAGATCAGTGGGAAGCCGGTTTACCGGAGGACTTATTTCTTTTAGTTCAAATTAAACTTTGTTATAATTAGCTGTGAGTTGAGATGTAATGTCTCATCTTTGATTTGGAATAAATACCGAATCAATTATCTTTATTTGGAGGTCTATATAATGACTGTTACAAAGCGTAAGATTGCCCTCGTTGGTGTCGGAAGCGTTGGGATGGGGTGCGCATACTCAATCCTGAACCAGGGATTAACTGATGAGTTGGCTCTGATCGACGTTGCCGGTGACAAGGCCGATGGTGAAGCACGGGACTTAATGGATGGTGTTACGTTTGCACCGGAAAACTGCAAGGTTTACCATGGTGACTACTCCGACTGCAAGGACGCTCAGATGGTAGTTATTACCGCTGGTGTTGCTCAGAAGCCTGGTCAGACGCGGCTTGAACTTGTGGGCGTTAACTCCAAGATTATGCGGACGATCGTTAAGGACGTTATGGCTTCTGGCTTTGATGGTAACCTCGTGATCGTTTCAAACCCAGTTGATGTTTTGACATACGTTGCTTGGGAAGAATCAGGATTACCAAAGAACCGGGTTATCGGTACCGGGACGTCCCTTGACTCTACGCGGTTACGTATGCAGTTATCAAACAAGACCGGGGTTGACCCGCACGACATTTCTGCTTACATCGTTGGTGAACACGGTGACTCAGAACAGCCATTATGGTCACAGGCTACGATTGGTGGCAAGCCATTAATGGACTGGATTGCTGATGGTGACGAAGGCGTTATCAAGCAAGACGACCTTGAAGACATTCGGAAGAATGTGCGGGACGCTGCTTACTACATCATTGACCGGAAGAAGATGACTAACTGGGGAATTGGTTTGAGTACTGCGCGGGTTGTTCGTGCTATCCTGGAAGATGAGCACGCAATCTTACCAGTTTCAGCATACTTCAACGGTGAATATGGCCTGAACGATATCTTCACCGGAATTCCAACAATCGTTGGTGAAAATGGTGTTGAGCGGATCGTTGAGATGCACATTACGGATGAAGAGAAGGCTGGGCTGCACAAGTCAGCTGCTGAACTGAAGGAAGTTCTTGACTCAGTGCGGAACAACTAAACTAATTATTGGTAATTGATTAACCGGTAGGCTTGTATAAGCCTACCGGTTTTTTGTGTGTTTAGGCGCACATTAAAATTGGTATAGACATATACCAATTTTAATAATATGATTGACAATTACTAAAAGTGGCTATATATTATTGCCTGTACTCAATATTACCTAGTTAATATTGATATATACCAATTTGATAAGGATGATAATGATATGTGTGGAATTGTGGGTTATACCGGCACAGATGATGCCGTTGAGACGTTATTAAATGGGCTAGAAAAGCTAGAGTATCGGGGATATGATTCCGCTGGAATTTATGTTAACGACCAGCACGGTAATGAGTACCTTAAGAAGGTTAAGGGACGGATTTCTAAGCTTCGCGAAGAACTTGGTGATGACGTTCACGGAGCAACGGGAATTGCGCACACCCGGTGGGCAACGCATGGGAATCCCACCGTTGCTAATGCACACCCGCACGTTGCAGCAGATGGCCGGTTTTACCTGGTACACAACGGGGTAATTGATAACTACGTTGAATTGAAGCGGGACTACCTTAGCGGGGTGCACTTTGCTTCTGAAACGGATTCAGAGGTAATTGTTCAGCTCGTTGGGAAGTTCGCTGACGAGGGGATGGCGCCGAAGGACGCGCTGAAAAAAGCGTTAAGCTTAATCGATGAAAATTCGTCATATTCAGTACTGATGATTGATAACCAGCACCCGGACACGTTATACGTAGCCAAAAACAAGTCCCCACTGCTGATTGCTACGGGGGATGGTTTTAATGCGGTTTGCTCTGATGCCATGGCAATGCTGGCAAAAACGCACGATTTCACCGAATTAAATGATGGGGATATTGCGATGATCACACCAACCCGGGTGACAATCGAGAATCAGGATGGTCAAGTAGTTGATCGCAAGCATTTTCACGTGGATGAAGATGCCAGCGCATCCGAAAAGGGGCCATATGATTATTACATGTTAAAAGAAATTGACGAGCAGCCGGCTGTAATGCGGAAATTAAGTCAGGAATACTTTAATGAAGACGGAAGCATCAAGATGGATGCGCAACTAATCGACCGCATGAAGCAGGCAGATCACCTGTACATTGTAGCTGCCGGGACGAGTTACCATGCTGGGTTAGTTGGTCGGGAGCTTTTTGAGCAGCTAACGGGGATTCCAACGGAGGTCTTTGTGGCTTCTGAGGCTAGTTACCACATGCCGTTACTAACAGAGCATCCGTTTTTCATTTTTCTGACGCAGAGTGGGGAAACGGCAGACAGCCGGGAAGTGCTGGTTAAGGTTAATGAAATGAATTACCCGAGTTTGACGATTACTAACGTGGCCAATTCAACGTTAGACCGGGAAGCGACGTATACGTTGTTGCTATATGCCGGGCCGGAAATTGCAGTTGCTTCTACGAAGGCTTATACTTCCCAGATTGCGGTTGAAGCAATCTTAGCAAAGCGGTTAGGAATGGAACTGGGGAAAACGGTGGCGGCGGACTTCCCACTTCAACAGGAATTAACGAAGGTTGCTAACGGAATGCAGGAGCTCGTTGATGAAAAGGAGCGGATTGAAGAGTTATCGACGGAAGTACTAAGCAAGACCCGGAATGCCTTTTATCTTGGCCGGTGGATTGACTACGATGTTGCCCTTGAAGCTGCTCTTAAGTTAAAGGAAGTTTCCTACGTTCAGACAGAAGGATTTGCTTCTGGTGAATTAAAGCACGGAACAATTTCCTTGATTGAAGAAGGGACGCCGGTTATCTCAATCATGACGGATAAGGTGACAGCGACCCACGCGCGAAGCAATGTTCAGGAAGTAATTGCTCGTGGTGCGAACGTGATTACTATTGTCAGCGAGGAATTAGCGTCGCTTGCAGAAGGACATGTTGTGAAAGTGCCAAACGTGCACTCGCTTTTGACGCCACTTGTTACCGTTGTTCCGGCGCAACTCTTGGCATACTACACGAGTCTGCACCGGGGGTACGATGTTGATAAGCCACGGAACCTGGCAAAGAGTGTTACTGTTGAGTAGTAATATAAGTACTAGTAATTAAAAAGAGCTTTCGTGATTAATCACGAAAGCTTTTTTTAACTTGGTTACTAATTGCTTTGTTTTAATCTTGCCTTAAGGGCGGTTAAAATAGCCGGAAGAAGCGAAACAACAATAATCCCGATGACAATCAGGGAGAAATGTTGTTTAACCACTGGGAAATTCCCAAAAAAGTATCCGCTACAACAACACAAAATTACCCAGCTAACGGCGCCAATTACATTGTATTTTAAGAATGTTTTATAGGCAACGCCGCTGGCCCCCGAAACAAACGGCGACATTGTTCGGATAATTGGCATAAACCGGGCCAAGGAGATTGCGATTCCCCCGTGTTTTTCGAAGAAAGCTTCTGTTTTACGTAGATTTTCCTCCTTAATGAACCGTCCCCAAAACGGGCTTTGGCTAACCGAGCGGCCGACTCTACTCCCAATGAAAAAGTTAAGGGAGTCGCCGGATAAACATGCCGCCAAAAAAAGGAACGCAAATAACCAGAAATTTAAATGATACTCGGGGTTTGCTGCAAGCGCACAGGCGGCAAAAAGTAGTGAATCACCTGGTAAGAATGGTATGATCACGGCTCCAGTTTCGATGAAAATTACCGCAAACAAAATGAGGTAGGTCCAGTCCCCAAAGAGGTGAACAATCGAAACAAGGTGATTATTGATATGCAAAATAAAGTCAATAATAAAGCTGATAATATGCACAAGACTACTCCTTTACGTGTCAGTTATCACATACGGTATCATCTTCGGTGGATCCTTGTAAAGGATTATTGGTTATTTTGAGCAGCCTGAAAATTTTTAATTAGCTGCGTACTATGAACTGGCTGCCGTTTTTCCGGATAAATTGTCTGGAGGGCGGCATTAACGGCAATTGGTGCTTCGCCCATTCCAATGGCAATAAGTCCTTGTTTTCCTTGATAGCTAGCAACATCGCCGATTGCGTAAACGCGGGGTATGGACGTTTCCATTGTACGGTTAACTGCGATGTTTCCGTCTTCGGCGAGAGTGAGTCCCCACGAGGTAAGCTGTTTATTGTTAGAAACAAAGCCATAGTTAACAATTAGGTCGTCAACGGTTAGGGTTTGTTTCTCAGTTGCGCGGGCCCGTTGTAAGGTGACGGTAATCCGGTCGTCATCGGTTTTATGAAGGGCGCTGATTAGGTATGGCGTAATAAAATCAGTCGAAGTTTTCCGAAGTTGAGCGACGCTTCCTTCAAGCGCGCGGAACTGGTCACGCCGGTGAATAATATGAACCTGGTGGGCGATTCCGTTAAGGGCAAGGGCCCAGTCAACAGCGGAATCGCCCCCACCAGCTACGGCAACGTCCTTATTCTGGAATCGGGTGAGGTCGGGGATGAAGTAGTGAAGGTGTTGACCTTCTAGTTCTATAGCGTTAGCAACCTGAAGCCGGCGGGGTTCGAAGGAGCCGATGCCGGTTGCGATGATGATGGCACGGGAATATGTTGTTCCGGTCGTTGTGTGAATGACAAATCCTTCGTTGGTCTGTTCAAAAGAAGTAACGGTTTCGTTTAGTCGGATTACTGGGCCAAACTGGTGAGCTTGCTCTTGAAGGTTAGTAATGAGCTCGCTCCCAGTGATTGAAGGGTAGCCAGGGATATCGTACATTTGTTTGCTGTCGAAGAGGGCGTTCACTTGTCCTCCAAGTTCTCCCATGCTTTCGATAATCTGTGTTTTTGCAAGCTTCATTCGCGCGTATGTTGCCGCAAAAAGGCCGATGGGTCCGCCGCCGATGATTGTTAAATCGTAATATTCCATGATTTTTCTCTCCCCATTAGTAATAATCTTCCCCCTTATCATAGCGGTTTCACGGGGCGGAGACAAATTGCGGAACGGGAGGATGATTGTTATTATTAAGAGCGAAAATAAAACAGTGCGGCAAGGAGGAAGTTAGATGTATCCGCAGCTAGAATTAGGACGGGTTAATGGGCCGACAGCGGTAATTAGCACAAACTACGGTGACATTACCGTGCAATTATTTCCTAAACAAGCGCCCAAAACGGTTGAGAATTTCGTGACGCTTGCACGACAAGGATATTATAACGACGTGATTTTCCACCGGGTAATCGCTGATTTCATGATTCAAAGTGGTGATCCGACGGGAACAGGGACTGGGGGTGAAAGCGCCTTTGGTAAACCTTTTGCTGATGAGTTTTCTAAGGAGCTGTTTAATTTTCGGGGAGCCCTGTCAATGGCAAATGCTGGTCCAAATACGAACGGTAGTCAGTTTTTTATCGTTCAAAATCAACATCTTTCGCCAGAAATGAATGTGCAAATGGAAGTTGCCGGTTATCCTCAAGAGGTTATTACGGCTTATGATAACGGAGGGGCACCATGGCTTGATTTTCACCATACTGTTTTTGGACAGGTGGTTACAGGAATGGACGTTGTTGATCAAATTGCAGCCTGTGTAACTGATGTGCAGAATAGGCCCCAGCAGGACGTAACGATTCTGACGGTCAAGGTAACGGATTAGGGGCGATCAGAATGAATTATCGAACCGGAATGGTGCTTGAAGGAAAAGTAACTGGAATTCAATCTTATGGGGCCTTTGTAGCATTGGATGATGATACGCAAGGATTGATCCATATTTCTGAGTGCCACAACGGGTATGTCGATGATATTCATCATTACTTAAAAGTTGGACAAAAAATAAAAGTGATGATTATTGATATTGACGAATTTACCGGGAAAATTAGTTTGTCGGTACGTTGCCTGGAACAACAATTTGATTTTGAACGGCATGGCCAGACTAATAATCAACGAAAGCATTACTGGACAACCCGTAAAGTGACAACGGGGTTTACGCCGATTGCAGAGCGATTGGCCGGATGGGTTGATGAAGCTTTGGACAATATTAAGCAGGGAAAGTAGCGTTGTTCATGATTATGCACTAAATTTAATTCTTGATTAAAAAGTGCTTGACAGTGATTTGCTGTTTTAGTAAGATAATAATCGCTGTTGGTTAACAGCAATTCGGATAGATCTTTGAAAACTGAACACAGTATCGACGAATTAAATGTGTAGGGCTCTTTTGAGCAACATAATTTAACGAAGTCAAACTTCGCTAGTAATAAATAATGAGTCACGAATTCAAAATGAGAGTTT
>NZ_JBJFZV010000008.1:0-55053 GCF_045033015.1 Ligilactobacillus sp. LYQ60 | reverse complement strand
AATCTGTTAAACCTAACATGAAAGATGAACGCAACGGATGAACAAATAAAATAAGAAACAGGAAATCAAAATGAAAAAGAAAATTAATTGGAACACGATAACAGTGACAGTGTTAGTAGTCTTAGGGCTGGTGTTAGGGATAAAAATTACCAGGGGAATTATTGTGCAGCACGAAGAAAAAATTAAGCAGCATGAAGAGTTGGCTAGTTTGGTGAAGGAAGAAGAACCAAAAATTAAGCAATGTATTCACGAACAAGACAAAAGCTCCGTTATTAAGACTGTAACAATTGAATATGGAAAAACATATATGACTCCAATGCATTTTGTTGAAATTAAAGGATATGTAAACAACAATAAAAAATTAAAAATAGGAGTGGAAGCGTCTGTTACTTTTAAGAACGGTAAGCCCTATTTAGCAGATTTCGATTTAAGTGAGTCGGCCGATTTAGACAAGTTAACAAATTGGTAATTTTAACACAAGTTGACGGTAGTCCGTCTGAATTTAATAAAAGTGCTGCTGAAGTAACTATTTCCATGGAAGTTGCTGTAGAGGGCGCCACTGTATTAGTCACTAGAGGAATCGTTACCGTTACAGTATAAGAACGCGAAATCTTCAGCTTAAATGGTAGCACCCGATTTGTCGGAAAGTGAGATTATTGGTGCTTTTCATGATGTTGGTTAGGTACGTTACTGAATCATGTTGGAAGTTAAACCGACGGGTGGGGGAGCTAAACAGCACCGCAGAACAAGCGCTGGGAAATACTACAGATCAAAGCAATGTGAGTTGGATGTCAACAATATCGAGTGCAGCTCAATTATTTAATGTAGGAGGAACAAATGAGCGTATGGAGTGCAATTGAAGACGGATATTAATCATAAATTAACAGGTATCGTAAACGACTTGGGAACGGTATTGTTTGGTGAGGTTGGAATTGTATCTGGATATGAGCAGGAGTGAGATTCTGGAAGAAGTGTAATAGGTGCGGCCATTAGAGAGGGAGAAAAACAGGTTTTTGATGGTCCTGTTGGTATAGCAGCTGGTGCTGCAGTTAGTTATGAGACCAATAAATATATAGATTCATGGGTTGATAAGAAATTTAATCATGCAATAGATGGGAGATAATGGGATATGTATAAGGTTCGTTTCGTTAAATGGGGAGAGATTACACGGCGTGGTTCTAAGAAAAATGAACGTACGTTAGTGTCTTTTGATTTAAAAGAGCATAAGTTTGTGAAAAGAAAGAATAATTTTAAAGGGCAAAGGACTGAGGATGTTGTTGTTGCTGCGCTATTAGTAACATTTCTTTTAGGCTCGTTTGATCATATTTCCGATATTCCAATGCGTATCCATTGGCTAATAGGAGTAGTTGTAGGACTTATGGGAATATGTGCATTTCACTTTAAACATCAGAATAATCCTAATGATTTTGAAAATATTTCCTCTGAAAAAATCGTGAAGGATGCTAATAAAACTTTGATTAGAGCAATAGGATTGCTTGTTGCTATCGATGTGTTAATAATTGCTCTTTATTTTTTAAAAAAATGTTTGGGTACGTGTCTATTGGTTTATTTTGCCATTTTTATAACGGCTGTGTTTGTTCTGACATATATTGAAATGGGATATGTTTGGATAAAATATGTGCGACCTCATAAGTATAAAATTTAATAAGGGGTGAGAATTTTGTTGCCAATTGGAACAGTAGTGAAAACGAAATTGCGTAGGTAGAATTATTGGTTAAAGGAGGCCGTCGTTGTGATACGAAGGGGTAACTTTGATAAGCCACGTTTTTTACGATACGGTTTCTTAAAAGCACATGAAAATCACGATGATAAGAAAGGTCATAGCACACTAATTTGCTTTGACAAACAGAAGAAGAAATTTGTTCGTTTAAAACATGACTTTGTTTCGTGGAATGGAAGTTCGTATATAGTTGGACTGGTACTGTTATATCCATTTGTTGCACCTTTTTTAAAGTGGACGGAAAAGTTTCAGTTTAAATTTCATTGGTGGTTTTGGGTGATTGCGGTCGTTATTGGCATGATTAATTACGAGTTTGAACGCCGGAACGACGCAAAAACTTTTGAAGACGTTGAGGTAACTGATGAAGTAATTGACTCTAATACTAATTATATTTTGTTATTTGTGTGCCTGCTTCTTTTTGATGCTTTTATTGCGTGGTTTGTTCTCAGTGATTATCCGAACTTTGATTTTGGTGATATGGTTATTTCTTTTGCAATGACCTTTTTTACCATTGGGTATGTGTGTTTGGTTATTGAAGGACTATACGTTCATTTGAAGTACGTAACTTGGCCGAGTATAAAAAAGTCAATAAAGAATAATAAAAGATAACAGAGATTAAAGGAAGAGTTGTTTTCATGTTACCGATTGGTTTAATTGTAAAAACAAAGTTTTCAAAGAATGATTCAAAACTAATAATTGTATCAATCATGCCAGAAAGTACTATATCTGGTGAGAAAGGTTATTACGATTACGGTGCATTTTTGTATCCCATAGGACAAATGGGGGATAAGATGGCGTTTTTCAATGACGCTGACGTTACTGAAGTAATCTATAAGGGCTATGAAGACGACCAATGGCGTAAATTTGATGAGTATGTGGTCGGTCAAATTAATAAGAGAGAGATTAAGATTCCCCATTTAACTGCAAAGGAACGTGAGGAATAGTGTTTTACCAGTCGGATATGGAAGATAGTGGCAAATATGCTCTAAAAAGGACAGGAATAACGTTATTATTTGCTGAGGAAGTCCACAAAAGTGAAGGATTACGAAAATCTCTTGAACTAACTGCATTAAAGACTGTGGTGGATGGTGCAATTGATTTTGGAGTTGATTCTTTTTTCTCAGCATTCGATGAATTTCTTGGCCCGGTTGAAACGATTGCTAGAATATATATTTCAAGTAAACTAGATGACAAAATTAATAAGGTAATAGATAGATACGTGGGGTGAAAGGTTTTGAAGAGGGGAAACTACGATAGGCCGCGAATTTTACGCTATGGTTTTCTGAAAGCACATGAGGAACATCATGATGGTAAAGGACATAAAACATTAATTTGCTATGACAAACAAGAACATTGCTTTGTACGGCTAAAACACGATTTCATTTCAAATCGTGGAGTTACTTTTGTAATGGGAGTAATGTGTACTCTTCCGTTTTTTAATTCGTTTACTAACTGGTTAAGTGGATTTCATCTAACGTTTCATTGGTGGATGTGGTTGATTGCAATTATTATTGGTTTACTAGGTTACGAGGCTAATCGACGGAACGATGCAACTCAGTTCGAGAAAGTTGAACCAAACGAGGAAGTTATTAATTCTCATGTTAAATATTGTTTACTGTTTGTTTTAGGATATATTCCGTTGGATTTAGTACTACTATCTACAATTCATTGGGGCCAATATCCATATTTGCAATTAGATGATGTTATGATGATTTTTATGATTGTATATGTGAATACTATGCTGTTATACCTTATACTAGAGGGTCTTTATGTACGTATTCGTTATGTAAGGTAAATATATAAAAAGGGATGTTTTCATGTTACCGATTGGCTCGGTTGTGAAAACAAAATTTTCAAAAAACAATTCAAAATTAATAATTGTATCAATCATGCCAGAAGGTACTATATCTGGGGAAAAGGGTCATTACGATTACGGCGCATTCTTGTATCCCATAAGATAGATGGGGGATGAGATGCCGTTTTTCAATAAGGATGATTTTACTAAAATGGTCACACAAAAATATCAGTTGGAAATCCAGTTAATCACGTAGAGCAATTAATCGGGGAATGCGTGGCATTGGATATGGACGAAAGTGCTGGGATAGGATATTAAAATAGGATTGCATCATTTTTTACCGAGGAATCTAAATTTCACATTTTATGTTCAATTTGACCTCGCATAAATTATTTGAATTGATAGACTGGTTTTGTTCGGTAACCCAAGGAGGAGCCAATGAAACCAGTCCATTTTGAATACGTATTGTCTTCGTCGCGGGAACGGGTTATCCATGCAGCCTTGCACCGGCTTCACCTTACTCCGGGGAGTCCGCTTTATGAAGATCTTTTCGTGGAGGGGCAGTTGCTTTTCGCGGCGGCCTACGCCGACTATTGCGCCCGGTTTACCGCTCAAGACGAACACCAGATTATTATGTATGCCAGCCAGCGCATCCGGTGGGGATTAATCGATTATCTCCGGCGGGAACGGCGTCACCAAAAAACCGTCAATTACGGTCTAATCCCCGCCGCAGTAGGGGGGGGGGCAGCGCGCACCTGGTAACTCATTTTCTACCGGCTGAAACAATTGAAGCTCAGCAGCTTCTTAACCAGGTTTTACAGGAGGCTTCTACCGGAGAGCGCATCTTTTTAATCGGACGTTTGACCCGTAATTTATCGGTTAGGGAGATTGCCTGCGAGGCCGGGGTGGCCCCCGGTACGGTTTACCGGTGGCGTCGACAGTTATGGGCACGGATGATGCGGCTGCGGAATGAGACGTAAAGGGTTTGGGGGCCAGGAGCCGGGCACACTGGGCGTAATTAAGAAACAGAATATAATTTTTTCAAAATAAAATGGGGATGGTTGTAACCATCCCCATTTGTTCGGTAACCAGTGTGCTTAGTGTGTCACTGGTGCTGCTTTCTCTTCCTTGAAGAGTGATGCAGCCGTCGTATCGACGTACTCTGCGGCCACTGGGTGTGCCAGCAGTTCACTGCCATCCGCAGCAACAAAAAGTTTAAGTCCGCTCAATTGGTCCATGATCTGGTGAACGGTATCCTTATCATGAGCGGTGGTGACGTTGGTGAGCCGAACGCGACGTGTTTTTCCCTGGCTATCCCGGAACGTGAGGTTCAGTACTTTCATTTAGATTCCCCCTTTCAGTGGTGCGATGGTGACTATTGAACCGCAATCGTGCGGTTCCCTGTCAACATGATTGTCTTAACCGGTTCATCGGTTAGCTGACTAATCAGTTTAGCAAACTGCTGAATGGTCTGATCGGTTGCCGTGGGGTTGACGTTGTTAAACGCCCGCTGGCGTAACCGGGCACTGTCCTTGACGGTGCATCCCAGCCGGATACTGAGCTTATTCCAATGATCGTTATTCATGGCGCTTCCTCCTGGTGATTATTTTGTAAGCTTACACTCTTAATAACGAAGCAGCCGGTAATTTTTGACGGGGAAGAAAATATTTCGTTAAAAAAAGAAGGGGAGGTGGTAATCCGGGGCGCGGTTCGCGTAGTCGGTGTGATGCGAAAGTATGTTCGGCGTGGTAGAATAGAATTACTTTAAGTTAGTACGAATGGAGGGAAGTGCGCATGATTGAACGGCAGGCGGACCGCCAGTTTGAGTTGGTGTCCAAGTACCGCCCGACGGGGGACCAACCCCAGGCTATTCAGCAGTTGACAGCGGGAATTCAAGCCGGAACGAAGGAACAGATTCTTCTGGGGGCGACCGGGACGGGGAAGACCTTCACGATTTCTAATGTGATTGCGCAGGCTAATAAGCCAACGCTGGTGTTAGCCCATAATAAGACGCTGGCCGGACAGTTGTATAGCGAGTTTAAGCAGTTCTTTCCGCACAATGCGGTTGAATACTTCGTTAGTTATTATGATTTTTACCAACCGGAAGCGTACGTTCCGTCCAGTGACACGTACATTGAGAAGGATTCCAGCATTAACGATGAGATTGATAAGCTCCGGCATTCTGCGACGAGTTCGTTGTTGGAGCGCAACGACGTAATTGTGGTGGCATCGGTCTCCTCCATCTTCGGGTTGGGGGATCCGGTGGAATACCAGAAACACGTGATTTCCCTGCGGGTTGGGCAGCAACTTGAGCGGGATGATTTGTTACGTGCGTTGGTTGATATTCAGTACGACCGTAACGACATTGACTTTCAACGGGGGCGGTTCCGGGTACACGGTGATGTCGTCGAGGTATTCCCGGCGTCCCATGATGAGCGGGCGTTGCGGATTGAATTTTTCGGGGACGAAATTGACCGGATGCGTGAAATTGATCCGCTGACCGGTGAGGTGTTTGGTGACCGCGATCACGTGGCCATCTTCCCGGCATCCCATTTCATGATTGATGGGGTGCACCTGGATGCGGGTATCAAAGCTATCCAGCAGGAACTCGAAGAGCGGGAGACTTACTTTGAAAAGGAGGGGAAACTGCTGGAAGCCCAACGACTCAAGCAGCGGACCACCTATGATATTGAGATGTTGCGCGAGATGGGGTACTGTCCGGGGATTGAGAACTACTCAGCACCATTGGAAGGCCGAAAACACGGTCAACCACCGCACACGTTGCTGGACTTTTTCCCGGATGATTTTCTGATTGTGGTCGACGAGTCCCACGTGACGATGCCGCAGGTGCGCGGGATGTACAACGGCGACCTTGCGCGCAAGCAGGTGTTGGTGGATTATGGGTTCCGCTTACCTAGTGCGGTAGATAACCGGCCACTGAAGCTTAACGAGTTTGAACAGCACGTCCACCAGATTATCTATATGTCTGCAACACCCGGGCCGTACGAGCTAGACCGAACCACCCACGTGGCCGAACAGATTATTCGGCCAACGGGGTTACTGGACCCCAAGGTTGAGGTGCGGCCGGTGATGGGCCAGATGGATAACCTCGTGGGGGAAATTAATAAGCGCGTTGACCTGAACGAGCGCGTGTTTGTCACGACCCTTACTAAGAAGATGGCCGAGGATTTGACGGATTACCTTAAAGACCTAGGAATTAAGGTGAAGTACCTCCATTCGGATATTAAAACGCTGGAGCGGACGAAGATTATCCGCGACCTGCGACTCGGCAAGTTTGATGTCTTGGTTGGAATTAACCTCCTGCGGGAGGGGATTGACGTGCCGGAGGTTTCCCTGGTGGCTATCCTGGACGCTGACAAGGAAGGCTTTTTGCGTAACGAACGCTCGTTGATTCAGACGATTGGGCGGGCGGCCCGAAACGAGCACGGTCACGTCATCATGTACGCGGACGAGGTAACGGCGTCGATGCGGGCGGCCATTGATGAAACGAAGCGGCGGCGGACCCTCCAGCAGCAATATAACCAGGAACATCACATTACACCGCACACGATTAAGAAGAAGATTAGCGCGGCTATTTCAGTGACGAACGGGACACCGGAAAATACGGATGAACCCGAAAATGAGGTTGAGTTTAGCAAGATGAGCCGGGCCGAGCAGCACGAGTTGATTAACAACTTAAAGCAGCAGATGCAGCGGGCGGCCAAGGAACTAAACTACGAGGAAGCCGCGACGCTCCGGGATACGATTATGGAATTGAAATTACAGATTGGTGAGTAAACGGAAGGTGAAAGTGTGGGACAGAATAAGATTGTGATTCACGGAGCGCGGGAACATAACTTGAAAAACATTGACGTTACGATTCCTAAGAACAAGTTAGTGGTGGTAACGGGATTATCCGGCTCCGGAAAGAGTTCACTGGCATTTGACACGTTGTATGCGGAGGGGCGCCGTCGGTACGTGGAAAGTTTGTCGGCGTACGCCCGCCAGTTTTTGGGGCAGACCAGTAAACCCGACGTGGATGCGATTGACGGGCTCTCACCAGCCATCTCCATTGATCAGAAAACGACGTCCCATAATCCGCGTTCAACGGTTGGCACGGTGACGGAAATTAATGATTACCTGCGGTTATTATGGGCCCGGGTCGGCACGCCGGTTTGTCCGCACGATGGTCACGTGATTACGCGGCAATCCCCCCAACAGATGGTTGAACGAATTCTGCAGTTACCGGAGCGAACCAAACTCCAACTGTTGGCGCCGGTGGTGCGGGACAAGAAGGGGCAACACAAGCAGGTATTAGCTAAGATTCGCCGGGCCGGGTTTGTCCGGGTAATGGTCGACGGGGAACGTTACGACCTGGATGAGGTGCCGGCACTTGAAAAGAATAAGAAGCACGCCATTGCGGTGATTGTTGACCGGATTATTGTCAAACCGGGGATCCGCTCCCGGCTCTTTGATTCAGTGGAGGCGGCCCTCAAACTAACCCATGGGTTTATGACGGTCGACGTGATCGGTGGTGCTCCTTTGCAGTTTTCCGAAAATTTTGCCTGCCCATACTGCGGGTTTACGATTGGGGAGCTTGAGCCGCGCTTGTTTTCGTTTAACGCACCGTACGGGGCTTGCCCGGCGTGTGACGGGTTAGGCCATAAGATTGAGGTTGATCCTGATTTAGTTGTTCCAGATAAGCGCTTGTCGCTTGAAGAAGGCGCGGTAGCGCCGTGGAACTCTGCAACGGCGCAGTACTACCCGACAATGTTGCGGCAGGCCTGCCGGCAGTTTGGCATTCCCCTAGACGTGCCGTTTGAAAAGCTCAGTAAAGCTGATCAGCACACCGTTTTGTACGGGGCCGGGGAGCGGCAGTTCCACTTCCAGTTCCAAGGAAGTGAAATGGGCGGCGCCCGCGACCTTGATATGCAGTTTGAGGGGGTTATCCCCAATGTTGATCGGCGCTACCATAGTAGCGGTAGCGACTTCACCCGCGAACTGTTGCGCAAGTACATGACGACACTTCCCTGTCAGCAGTGTCACGGGTACCGGCTTAACGAGCGGGCGTTGGCCGTGCAGGTTGGCGGCAAAAACATTGGTGAGGCTACGGAACTACCGGTGGTGGCCGCAGCGAAGTTCTTTAGCGGGTTGACCTTTAATGCGCAGGCCGAACAGATTGCCCGGCCGATTCTCAAGGAGATCAACGATCGGTTGACGTTTTTAAATAACGTCGGGTTGGATTACCTGACACTCAGCCGGTCGGCGCGGACGCTTTCTGGGGGTGAGGCCCAGCGGATTCGGCTGGCAACCCAGATTGGGTCCAATCTGTCCGGGGTAATGTATGTTCTGGACGAACCGTCAATTGGCCTTCACCAGCGGGATAACGGCCGGTTAATCAGATCACTCCAGCAGATGCGTGATCTGGGGAACACCTTAATTGTTGTGGAGCACGACGAAGAAACGATGTGGGCGGCTGATTATCTGATTGACATTGGTCCCGGCGCGGGCGCTAATGGGGGACAGGTTATGGCAGCTGGGACTCCCAAGCAGGTGGCCCGGAGCCGGAAGTCCCTCACCGGGCAGTACTTGTCCGGGAAGAAGGTTATCCCGGTACCGGCAACCCGTCGTGAAGGAAACGGACATGCCGTTACGGTTTACGGGGCGGCGGCGAATAACCTTAAGCAGATTGACGTGGCGTTTCCGCTCGGAAAGTTTATCGCGGTGACGGGTGTATCGGGCTCCGGAAAATCCACGCTGGTTAACCTGATTTTAAAGCGGGCACTAGCGCAGAAGTTAAATAACAGTTTGGTTAAACCAGGAGCCTACCGGAAGATTACGGGGGTTGAGCACCTCGAGAAGGTCATTGATATTGACCAAACCCCGATTGGGCGGACGCCGCGGAGTAACCCGGCCACGTATACCGGGGTGTTTGATGACATTCGCGGGTTGTTTGCGACGACTAACGCCGCTAAGATGCGCGGGTACGGGAAGGGCCGCTTTAGCTTTAATGTTAAGGGGGGCCGGTGTGAGGCGTGTCACGGGGATGGCATTATTAAGATTGAGATGAACTTCCTGCCGGACGTGTACGTGCCGTGTGAGGTCTGTCACGGCACGCGGTATAACTCCGAGACGCTTGAGGTGGAGTATAAGGGCAAAAACATCGCCCAGGTACTGGCAATGACGGTTGATGAAGCGCTTGAATTCTTTGATGCCATCCCTAAGATTCGGCGGAAGTTGCAGACGATTGCCGATGTTGGGTTGGGGTACGTCCAGCTTGGCCAGCCAGCAACGACCTTATCCGGCGGGGAAGCCCAGCGGATGAAGTTGGCAAGTGAGTTGCACAAGAAGAGTAACGGGAAGACGTTTTACATTCTGGACGAACCCACAACGGGATTGCACGCCGATGATATTAACCGCCTGTTGGGCGTGCTGCAGCGGTTGGTTGATAAGGGCAACACCGTTACGGTGATCGAGCACAACCTCGATGTTATCAAGGTGGCTGACCACATCATTGATCTCGGCCCTGAAGGCGGGGACGGTGGGGGAACGGTCGTGGCCACCGGAACACCGGAAGAAATTTGTAGGGTACCGGAAAGTTATACGGGCCGGTATTTAAAAGACAAGGTGCATCAAGGTGCGGAGCCGTCCCGCCAGGCAAATAAATTAAGGCGGGCCGCTGAGCGGGAAAACCGGTCAGGGAGAATTACGGGGAGGTAGCCCGGGTAAATTCTGGTTAGAACAAGGTGCACAGCCGTAAAAGGTCCTATGCTATAATTTCCTTTGAAACCGTAAACCAGAGAGGAGGTTGCTGGGATGGCCAATGATATGGACCTGGTAATTATTACTGGAATGAGCGGTGCAGGGAAGACCGTGACCATGCAAAGCTTCGAGGATCTCGGGTACTTCTGCGTGGATAACATGCCCCCACTGCTCTTACCGAAGCTGATGGAGTTGTTGCATAACTCAGCGGAATACAAGCGGGTGGCGCTGGTAATGGACGCCCGCTCACCTAAATTTTATAAGGAAATCGTGAACGTCCTTCAGGAACTGGATACTCAAGGGGGGGTCCAACCCCGCATTGTATTTCTGGATTCATCTGACGAGGAACTGGTGGCCCGCTATAAGGAAACCCGCCGGTCCCACCCGCTTGCGATGGGCGGCCGGATACTGGACGGAATTAAAAAGGAACGGGCGATGCTGGCAGAAATGCGGGCGCGGGCGTCGGTCGTAATCGACACGTCAACGATTAGCCCGCGGCAATTGCGGGAAAAAATCTTCCAGAGGTTTGCCACCGCGGACAGTGAGCCGTTTCACGTCCAGGTCATTTCGTTTGGTTTTAAGTACGGGCTTCCGATTGATGCGGACGTGGTGATGGATGTCCGCTTTTTACCTAACCCGTACTACGTTCCAGAGTTAAAGGAAAAAACGGGGATGGATAAGGACGTGTACGACTACGTTATGAATTCTCCGCGAACCGAGGAATTTTACCAGAATTACCTGAAAACGTTGCGCTGCGCGTTGCCGGGGTACATTGATGAGGGGAAAACGAGTCTGACGATTGCGATTGGGTGTACTGGTGGCCAGCACCGGTCCGTGGCAATTGCCCGGCGGTTGGCAGCGGACCTCAAGCAGGATGGCCAGTACCCAGTCCGGCTTTTTCACCGGGATAGTCAACGGAGAAAGGAGACCGTGAACCGCTCATGAAACTCACAGTTCATGGAAGAAAGCCCCGCGTTGTCGTGATTGGCGGGGGAACGGGGTTGCCCGTGATTTTAAATAACCTGCGTGCTTCCGGGGCGGACATTACGGCCGTCGTGACGGTTGCTGATGACGGGGGGTCGTCAGGAATTCTGCGGAACTACGTGAACGTGGTGCCACCCGGTGATATCCGCAATGTCCTGGTTGCCTTGTCGCGGCTGAGTGACTTTGAAAAGGAAGTTTTTCAGTATCGTTTCCGGTCTGACGACCACTTCTTTGCGGGTCACGCGATGGGGAACCTCATCATTGCGGCGATGACTGAGATGATGGGGGACGACATCTTTGCGACCGTTCAGAAATTAGCGGAACTCATGCGGGTTGACGGTCACGTTTATCCGGTCGCTAATACGCCTCTCGTCCTCAACGCCGAGTTTGCGGACGGGACCACCCTGGCCGGGGAATCTGAGATTTCCGGAATCGAAAAGACGATTAAGCGGGTGTGGGTGACAACCCTTGATGGGAGTAAACCCGCTGCCGTTCCTGAGGTGATCGCGGCGATTATGCATGCTGACCAAATTGTATTAGGGCCAGGAAGCCTGTTTACCAGCATTTTGCCCAACTTGATGATTGAAAACGTGCGCGTGGCGCTCCAACAAACCCCCGCTGAAGTGGTGTACATCTGCAACATCATGACGCAGAAGGGCGAGACTGAGCATTTCACCGATGCCGACCACGTGCGGGTGCTGAACGACCATTTGGGCGGGCACTACATTGATACGGTGCTGGTTAATAATGAACAGGTTCCCGCTGATTACATGGACCGGCAGCGGTACGACGAGTACCTCGATCAAGTACGGTACGATTTTGGGGGCCTCCGGGCGCAGGGGTGCCGGGTAATCTCCGATAATTTCCTGCGGCTCCGTGATCACGGGGTGTTTCATAACGGGTCAAAGGTCGTAGCGGAACTCACCAAGTTAATGGGGCGGCCCCGGTCGTGGGATGCGAACGAATACAATTAAGGTAAGGGAGGGGTCGGTGTGGCCTCATACGCAAGCCAGGTAAAAAAGGAACTCACGATGCTGGACGTACACGTTGCAGCTAACGCAAAGGCGGAACTGATGGCCTTAATTCGGATGAACGGGGCCCTTGAGTTGGTTAACCACCACTTTGTGCTTAACGTGCAAACGGAAAATCCCGCGATTGCCCGGCGAATCTACCAGCTCCTTAAGCGGTTCTACCAGGTTGAAGCTGAACTGCTGGTGCGGCGGAAGATGAAGCTTAAGAAAAATAACCTGTACATTGTACGCCTCAAGACCGGGAGTGAACAGCTGTTACGCGATCTTGATATTCTTGATGGGTTTCAGCTCAAACCAACGGTGGACCCGCAAAACTTACCGACCGATGCGGCGGTGCGCTCGTACCTGCGGGGGGCGTTTTTGGCGGGGGGTTCGGTTAACAATCCTGAAACGAGCCGCTATCACCTGGAAATCTATTCCCTGTACGCCGAACATAACGATACTATCTGTGCGTTGATTAACCACTACGGGTTAAACGCGCGGAAGACCGAGCGGCGGAGCGGCTACATCACGTACCTCAAGGAAGCGGAAAAAATTGCCGACTTCCTGTCGCTCATCGGAGCGACGACTGCCATGCTGAAGTTTGAAGACATCCGGATTGTCCGTGACATGCGGAATTCGGTAAACCGGATCGTTAACTGTGAGACGGCTAATCTCAATAAGGTAGCGGACGCGGCTAATCAACAGATTGATAACATTAAATTCCTTGAGCGGACGGTGGGGTTAAACCAGCTTCCGCCTAAGCTCCGCGAAGTAGCTGAGGTACGGTTGGCCAACCCGGAAGCTAGTTTAAAGGAACTCGGTGCGCTCATTCCTGGTGGTATCTCAAAGTCGGGGGTGAACCACCGTCTGCGGAAGCTGACCGCTTACGCAGAAAAGGTGCGGGAAGGAAATGTTCAGTAAATAGTGAAGAAAATGGGCAGTATAATTTAGTTATAAATAACCCGCAGAAGTCATTAAGGAAAATGGTTTCTGCGGGTTTATTTTTTTAAGGAATTACGAACTAATGGGAATCATTCGTTGCGGTTGTAATTTCCTTATGATGCAACAGTGCGTTTAACCCCACGGCGCAAATGCTAGCCACAACAATTCCGTTTCCCAAGAAGAGCTGAAGGGCGGGCGGGAACGCCTGAAAGATGTTGGGGTAAACCGCAACGCCTAGTCCCGCACCAATAGAAATAGCAACAATTAACGGGTTTCGTTCATCGGTGAAGTCAACGTTTCCGAGCATTCGGATTCCCTGAACACTAATCATTGCAAACATAACAAGCATTGCGCCCCCGAGGACTGGCGTGGGGATAATTGTTGCTAACGCGCCAATCTTGGGTAATAGTCCCATTACCATTAAAAGGGTTGCCGCCCAGTAGATGGGACGTTTGGTTCGGATCCCCGATAATTCTAAGAGCCCGACATTCTGGGAGAACGTTGTGTACGGGAACGTGTTAAAAATTCCCCCGAGAATTACCGCTAACCCTTCTGCCCGGTAACCGCGTTTAAGGTCGGCAGCGGTTGTTTCGCGGTGGAGGAGGTTCCCAAGGGCGAAGAATACTCCTGTGGATTCAACCATGGAAACCAGGGCAATAATAATCATTGTTAGACTTGGTGATAGGGCAAAGCGTGGGGCGCCGAAGAAAAAGGGCTGGGGGAAATGGAACCAAGCAGCCTGTGCAACTGGTTTAAGGGATACCATTCCCATCATTCCTGCAATTAGGGTTCCCCCAATCAGGCCAATCAAGACCGCGATTGACCGGATGAAACCTTTGCCCCAGAACTGAATTCCAAGAATGATTAGAATCGTAATGCCACCAACAAGTAACGTACGTAAACTTCCGAAGGAAGAACTGGTTGCCGTTCCCCCGCCGAGGTTTTGAACTGCAATTGGAATCAACGTAAGTCCGATTACGGTGATTAAGCTTCCGGTTACGACCGGGGGAAAGAACCGGCGAATTTTTGCAAAGATCCCAGCAATTAGGAAGACGAAAATTCCAGCAATAATAATAGAACCGTACATCGTACCGATGGAGTATGTTTTTCCAATCATTTTGAGGGGAGCAACTGCCTGGATTGCACAGCCTAAAATGACGGGAAGACCGATTCCAAAGTACCGGTTCCGGATGAGCTGGAGGATCGTTGCCAGCCCACACATGAAAATATCAATTGAAACGAGGTAGGTCATTTGGGTGCTGTTGAAGTGCAGCGCGGTTCCGATTAGTAAGGGAACAGCTACTGCACCGGAATACATTGCCAGTAAGTGTTGAATTCCAAGGACGAATGCTTTGTGGTGGGAAACTTCATGAGTTAATTGTTTCATAGTGTTAATCCTCCATAAACGTTACGTGGTGGTTCGCAAGTGATTTAATCCGGACAAGTGATTTGAGCGGGTAGCCCTCTGTCCTAAGTGTTTTTCCTCCTGGTTGGAAGGCCTTTTCAATGACAATTCCAATGCCATCAAGGTGGCAGTGGGCTTGATTACAAATCTCAATGAGGCCGTGCGCTGCGGCCCCGTTGGCCAAGAAATCATCAATGATTAAAACGTGATCGTTTGCCGTGAGAAACTGTCGGTCAACGAGGACTTGGTTTGTGGTGTGCTTGGTGTAGGAAACGACGCTAGCAGTGTAGTTTCCGTTAGCGAGGGTGGCACTCTTTGATTTCCTAGCGAAAACGACGGGCGCCTTGAACGCCAACCCAGTCATTAGGGCCGGCGCAATTCCTGACGCTTCGATTGTCAGAATTTTGGTGATGGGACGGTCGGCAAATTTAGCGTGAAAGGCATTTCCAATCTCTTGCATTAGCTGCGGATCGATTTGGTGATTAAGAAATGAATTGACTTTCAGGACGTTGTCGTTGACCACAACGCCTTCTTGTTGAATGTGGGTAATTAGTTTGCGCATCAGCTTTTTCCTTTCGCGGTGTGATAAAACACTGGGTAAAAGGATGCGGCTTTTCCGGATAAATGTCAAAAAGACATGCTCATAGTCCGGAATTTACGGTTCCGGGTAGAAACTTACTAGCCGTATTCTAGTGATTATATCAGCACCAAAAAATGATTAACAGGGTCAATTTTAACGTTGGAGAGCGCAATATGTCAATTATTATTTGAATATTGTTCGGTATATGCGAACTATTTCATTAATTATGCGCGTTGTATTGACAGAAATATTCGGATAATATACAGTAATGCCTGGTTGGAATGATAATTCCAGAAGGGAATGGTTAGATGAAAGCCTTTGATTTTGATAACGTTCAGCTCGTCCCGAAGAAATGTGTTATTAAGAGTCGGAGTGAGGCGGATCCCCACGTGATCTTTGGTGAGCGTCGCTTTCGGCTCCCCGTTGTGCCGGCGAACATGGCCAGTGTGATTACCCCTGAAATTGCAACATGGCTGGCAGATCATGATTACTTCTATGTAATGCACCGGTTTGAACCGGATCAGCGGTTAGCGTTTGTTCAGGAAATGCATGCAAATAACCGGTATGCTTCAATTTCAATTGGAATTAAGGACCAGGAGCGGGAATTCATTGATGAATTGCGAACGACGAACACCATTCCTGAATACATTACGATTGATGTTGCCCACGGGCACTCTGATTACGTAATGGCGATGATTCGGTACGTTAAGCGCCAGCTACCAGCAACGTTTTTGATTGTCGGTAATGTTGCTACGCCGGACGCCGTTCGTGATTTAGAAGCTGCGGGAGCAGATGCGACGAAAGTCGGGATTGGCCCTGGGCGGGCGTGCATTACCAAGCTAAAAACGGGGTTTGGAACGGCAGGCTGGCAGTTAGCAGCGCTTCAGGCATGTGCTACTGTGGCCACGAAACCAATTATTGCTGATGGGGGAATTAGGACTAATGGGGACATTGCCAAGGCCCTTCGGTTTGGTGCCACTATGGTAATGGTCGGCTCATTATTGGCCGGCCATGTCGAGTCACCCGGAGAGGTTGTGACCATTGATGGTCAAAAGTACAAGCGGTACTGGGGATCGGCTTCTGCGCGCCAAAAGGGTAACCGCCATCACGTCGAGGGAAAACAATTGCTTGTACCGTTTCGGGGATCGCTTGAAGCAACCCTGACAGCGATGGAGGAGGACTTGCAATCAGCCATCTCGTACGCTGGTGGGCGGGATCTAAGTGCCCTTCGGCAGGTGGATTACGTTATTGTTCCGAACACGATTTATAACGGGGACCGTGAAAGCAAAACTGTTAATTAATAATAGGTAAAAAGGCGGAGTAGAACAAAAATCAGCGTGATGAAAGTAACAAGTTGGGTGAACTAAGAGGAATGGATCCCCCAACTTGTCCTTGCATCACGCTTTTTACTGTGGTTTAGGTTATTTAAAAGATGCTCTTTTATTCCTCTTCTTTTGCGGCCAGGTCTTCTAGGGCAAAGGTGCTTTCATCAAGCGGGAACCCCTGACGGTAAAGTGCTTGCTTGGCTTTTTGCATGCGGGTGTGCTGGTTAAAGCGGTCGTACCGCCGCCAAACCTTTGCGGCGGCTGCTTGGAGGAGTACTGCTTCATGTTCTTCGTCAACTTCCGGGGAAAACTGGGCGAGCGTTTGGGTAATGGTGTCACGCTCAAACCCCGCCGTCATTAATCCCTGGTTGACTTTGGTTTGCCGCAAGCGGATGGGTTTGTTGTGGTACCGGCGGGTGAGTTTTTGGGCTAGTGTGTAGGCGTTAGCGACCCGTTGTTTTGGCGGAAATTGGAGGAGTGCTTGGTCAATTTCAGTAGCGGTAATCCCGCGTTGGCGTAATTTTTGCCGGATAATTCGGGGACCCTTTAATTCGGTCCGGGCAACCGTCCGAACGTAGCTGTTGGCGTATTCTTGGTCATCAAGGAGGTGCTGGTCCTTGAGACGGGCACATACCGTCTCAATTATTTCGGGCGGAACCGCCCGTTTGCGCAGAGCGGTCTGGACCTCTTGGGTTGTCCGCAGTTGGTGACTCAGGTAGTCAAGTGCCTGGGAATAGGCACGGGATGTAGTGTCTGCCGCAGTAATTTGTTCGATTTGAGTGGTATCGAGTTCTTGGCCCTTATGCAGCGTAAAGTCTACCAGGACTTGTTCGCTTACCGGAAACGCATATTCCCCGTTCAGGTAGACGTTAAACCGGTGGGCGTGGTGTTTTTGGGCTTCAATTGCGGTGATGGTTTTCATACACTGACCTTCCTTCCTAGCTTCATTATAGAAGAAGTGTGGGAAAGTACCTAGTTTTACGGGTGTATAATGGGAAAAGCAACGAATGAAGTGGGGAGAATTACATGGGACAAAACGTACGGGTACGGCGGGGGCAGCGGGTGCTCTTGACAATTAAACGCCTGGGAATTAATGGTGAGGGAATTGCCTATTACAAACGAAAGATTTGCTTTGTTCCGGGAGCCCTCCCGGGAGAGCAGGTTGTGGTGGCGCTCACGGCCATTCACCCGCGGTACTTAGAGGGCCGTGTGGTGGAAATTAAGCGTTCCAGTAACGACCGGGTAACCCCCAGAGATTCGTATCCGGTCGGGGGCATTGAATTAGAACACCTGGCATACCCGGCACAACTTAGGTTTAAACGCGATTTAATCAAGCAGGCGTTGGCCAAGTTTAAACCAACCGGGTATGCTACCTACGATGTCCGAGCAACCATCGGGATGACAACCCCGTATGCGTACCGGAATAAAGCCCAGTTTCAGGTACGGCGGGGGCCGAACGGGAAGCTGATTGCGGGATTGTACCAGCGTGGAAGTCACCGGCTAGTTGACCTGCCAACGTTTAGTACCCAAACCCCAGCCACAATGAAGGTGATGCGCACCGTATTAGCGGCTATTGAAGAGTTGGGAATTGCGCCGTATGATGAGCGCCAGCATACGGGGGTGGTCCGGACAATCGTTGTCCGCGAGGCGTTTGCTACCCACGAGATGCAGGTAGTTATAATCACCCGCACCCGGGCGCTTCCCCAGGCGGCGGCCCTGGCTCAGATGACCATGCAGCGCTGCCCGCAGGTGGTATCCGTTATGCATAACGTTAACCCGGAGAAAACGTCCTTGGTGTGGGGAGCACAAACGATGCTGATTGCCGGGAAACCAACAATTACGGAACGGTTGGGAGACGTGACGTTTGACCTTTCCGCGCGGGCGTTTTTCCAGTTAAACCCGCACCAAACGCTCAAGTTGTACTCTGAAGTCGGTAAGGCATTGGCGTTGCAACCCGGTGAAGTGTTGTGTGACGCATATTGCGGGGTGGGAACCATTAGTCTCTTTGTAGCTGGTCCCACCCAGGAGGTGCGGGGAATGGACGTCATTCCCGCTGCAATTGCGGACGCTAATGAGAATGCTCGCCGGTCTGGCCGGCGTCACGCTCACTATGAAGTGGGGAAGGCCGAGGATCTTTTTGCGCAGTGGGCGCGGGCGGGATTTGCCCCGGATGCCCTGGTCGTAGATCCCCCGCGGACGGGGTTGGACGCTCACCTGATTGAAACGGTTCTCCGGGCCCGTCCCCCCAAGATGGTTTACGTTTCATGTAACCCGGCAACCCTTGCCCGGGACCTCGTGGCGCTAACCAGGGCGTACCGCGTTGAGTATATCCAGTCCGTTGACATGTTTCCGCAAACCGCGCGCTGTGAGGCGGTGGTGAAGCTTAGCTTGCGGTGATTTTAAGAAACGGGAATGGTTTTCCGGCGATTATTTGGTATAATACAGAATGATATCGGTGGAGAATACCGTGTAGAAAGCAGGGTTGAGCAGATGCGTCATTCAAATGGACCCAGAGAAGGCGACTTCATAACCATTAAGAGTTATAAACACGACGGGAGCTTACACCGGACATGGCGCGACACACTGGTTCTTAAAACAAGTGAAAATGCCATTATTGGCTGCAACGACCACACGCTGGTGACCGAAGACGATGGGCGCCGGTGGGTGACCCGCGAGCCGGCATTGGTATACTTCCATAAACACTACTGGTTCAACATCGTTACGATGATCCGGGATAACGGGATTTCGTACTACTGTAACCTAGCATCACCGGCAGTACTTGACCGGGAAGCCCTCAAGTACATCGACTATGACTTGGACGTAAAGGTCTTTCCGAACGGCGAACGCCGGTTGCTGGACGTGGACGAGTACGAAGCCCACGGCGCTAAGTGGCACTATTCGGCGGAAACCGATAAGATTCTTAAGCACAACGTCCTGACCCTGGTCGACTGGATTGACCGCGGGCGGGGACCTTTTTCTAAGGAATACGTTGAGATTTGGTACAACCGGTACCTTGAGTTGTCACGCCGGCAGTAGCAGACCGGTTTATAACAATGCACGGGAGCATGACGTTGGGTCACGCTCCCGTGCTGTTCAGTAAGGAGGCAATATTATGAATAAACGACAGGAGGACCAGCGCCGCATTATTTTCTGGTCTTTAGAGTTGCTTATTGTGGCGACCCTGGTATGGGTATGCACGAAGATTAGCTTTGTTTTTCGGCCGGTCGGAACGTTTATCTCGACTTTAGCCGTGCCCTTAATTATTGCGGGCTTCCTGTTTTACCTACTAAATCCGTTGGTAAACCTTCTCGTAAAGGTGCATTATCGGCGGTGGCGAATTACCCGGACGCTGGCAGTAGCCATCGTGTTTGTGGTTTTAATCAGCTTAATTGCGTTGGGGGCATCATACCTGTTACCCCGGGTAATTTCGCAGGTAGAACAGTTAATCGGAAAATTACCGCATATCATTGCGCTTACTCAGCGTGGGATTAATACGTTTTTGAGCGACCCGCACCACCGTGAATGGCTTCACCACGTAGATGTGCAGCAGGTTACTAAGCACCTGGGGACTAACACTACCGCCCTGGTGCGGCGCTTCATGACGTCGTTGACCAGTAGCTTTGGATCCCTGATTAGTGCGATTACCAACATCACGGTAACGATTATTACGGTGCCATTTATGTTGTTTTACATGTTAAAGGACGGGTACCGTCTGATGCCAGCCGTTAAGCGGATGGTCCCCAAGCGGCACGCGGCTAGTGTTGAAAACCTGTTATTGCAGATGGGACAAACGATTTCCCACTACATCCTTGGGCAGGTAATTGAGTGTACGTTTGTCGGGACGTTTTCAGCGTTGGGCTACAGCCTGGTAGGGGTGCCGTATGGCCTGTTAGTTGGAATTTTCGCTGGCTTTACCAACATTATTCCGTACATTGGTCCGTACATTGGATTGGTTCCAGCATTAATTCTGGCGTTGACGCATTCGTTTAAGACAGCGGTCCTGGTGATTATCGTTTGTATCGTGGTGCAGCAGGTCGACGGGAACCTGATTTACCCGAATGTCATTGGGAAAACACTGGCCATTCACCCGCTTACGATCATTGTGCTGTTGTTGGTAGCCGGTAATATTGCGGGCTTGCCGGGGATGATCTTAGGCATTCCATTTTATGCCGTGTTAAAGGTGGTTGTGCAGTACTGCTACCACATTTACCAGCTGCGTTATGACGAGGAGAAAGGGGATGAGCGCCCGTGAAACGGGTATTAACGTACGGGACGTTTGACCTGTTACATCGCGGTCATGTCCGTCTTCTCGAACGAGCGGCAGCCCTTGGCGATGAATTAACAGTGGGACTTTCGACCGATGAGTTCAACCGAATTAAGGGAAAACACGCCTATATGAGCTACGCTGATCGGAAATACATCCTCAAGGCGATTCGCTACGTTGACCGGGTCATTCCGGAGCGGTCGTGGGACCAGAAGGTTGTAGATGTTCAGCGTTACCATATCGACACGTTTGTGATGGGGGACGACTGGCAGGGAAAGTTTGACTTCCTTAAGGATTATTGCGAGGTAATTTACCTGCCGCGCACGCAGGATATTTCAACAACGAAGATTAAAACGGATTTATCCGGGAACGAATAGTTTTTTGAAAAAGGGGTAAACCGATAAAATGAGCGGGGCCAAGCCAGTAAACCGGCGAAGCGTACGGGACCGGCTTGGCGGCGGCCGACTTGTATTTAGCCCGTTCGTTTGGAAACCGATTATGCAAAAAGAGTATGGAGACTGTGGCTGAGGTTGCAGTCTTCGTACTCTTTTTGCGGATTAACCGAAAAGCGTCGTTGATTAATAATTTTTCGTGCTATACTTATCGTAATATAACTAAATGGTAATGGAGAGAGAAAAGTGAAGCGAACGTACTTTAGTATTTTAGTAGCGACGTTTTTGTTTAGTTCCATGGAAATCAGCTTGAAGATTGCGGGAGCAGCGTTTAACGCCATCCAGCTGAATCTATTGCGGTTCTTTATCGGCGGGCTTGTATTAGTCCCACTAGCATTGCCTGAATTACATAAGCAACACCGGCAGTTGCACCTCAAAGACTGGGGGTTATTTGCCCTGACGGGGTTTGTGTGCGTGATTGTTAGCATGACCCTTTTCCAGCTGGCGGTCCAAAACGCCCCGGCAGCTACCGTAGCGGTGCTCTTTAGTTGTAATCCGGTTTTTGCGCTCATTTTTGCCTTTCTTTTGTTGCATGAGCGGATGGGGCGGGCTAACTTTTTGGCCGTAGTTATTTCCCTTGGGGGATTGTTTATCATTGTTAATCCGTTCCGGCTCCGGTTATCCGGGGGAATTATCCTAGCACTGCTTTCGGCGGTGACGTTCGGGCTGTATTCAATTGTTTCCCGGTACGGGTCGACTAAACGGGAACTAAGCGGAATTGTTATGACCTGCTTTACCTTCCTGACGGGGACGGCGGAACTTTTTATTCTAATGGTGTTGACCCACTGGGCGCCCGTTGTCGCCGGGATGGCTCATGTGGGAGCACTCCACGAGTTTATCCGGCTCCCATTGATTCGGGGAATTTCGTGGCATACCTTGCCATTACTGGCTTACATTGGAATTGGGGTTACTGGTGGAGGCTTTGCACTCTACTTTTTGGCAATGGGATGGTCGGACGTTTCCACGGCATCGTTGGTGTTTTTTATCAAACCAGCACTAGCTCCAGTCCTTGCGCTGATTATTTTGCACGAAGTTATTACCGGTGAAACGATTATGGGAATCATCGTAATTTTGCTTGGTTCCGTTATTACGTTTATTGGTAACCGGAGTAAAGAACGAAAACTCGAGTAGAGGGTGTTTGATTGCTGATTACCTGACGCCTGCGGTATCATTAAAATAGATAACTACGGAAAAGAGGAGCGTCATGGTAAAGCTGGTTTTGGTACGGCACGGGGAGAGTGTCGCCAATAAGGAGAATACGTACACGGGGTGGTCGGACGTGCCGTTGACTGCCCGGGGCGTTGCGCAGGCTAAAGCGGCTGGACGCCGCTTGCGACAGGCTAAGCTGCAGTTTAGTGCCGTGCATACCTCGGTGTTGGTTCGGGCAATTAAGACGGCCAACCTCGTGTGTGAGGAATGCGGGCAATTGTGGTTACCCCTGTATAAGACGTGGCGGTTAAATGAACGGCACTACGGCGCACTTCGGGGGTTAAATAAGGACGATACCCGAAAAATTTACGGGAAAGAACAGGTTGCTCTTTGGCGGCGTTCTTTCTATGAAGTTCCGCCGAAACTAACCGCCCCTGACACTGAGGATCGGCGGTACCAACGTTATCCGCGCTCGGTTCTTCCTTTGGCGGAAAGTTTGGAGATGGCAACGCAGCGGTTGCTCCCGTACTGGGACGATATGATTGCGCCTCGGCTTTTGCAGGGGGGAAACCAGCTCGTTGTGGCTCACGGGAGTTCGTTACGGGCGCTGTTAAAGCACATTGAACACATTAGTGACACCGGGATCGACGGCGTGGAAGTATACAACGGTGAACCAATTGTGTACACACTTGATCAGCGCCTTGAAGTGGTGGATAAGCGGATTTTAAAAATGAATTAGTAAATGAACGGGTGAAACCGTAAAAAATAACCGGGGTACATCTTTACCCCGGTTGTTCTTTACTATTAGCGGTGCAGTAAACGGTGGTGCCGTTGTTCGCGCTCAATTTTTTCTGTTGTCTCGAAGATAAACCACTTACTAAAGGAGTAGTTGACAATCCCCACGCAAACTTGGTCGAGAATCTTGACGAGGTCTTTTTGACCGTGGAAAAACTGAATTCCTCCAATCATAAAGAGGCTATCAAGAAGAAATGAGAGGGTCCGTACCCCGCAAAACGAGGTGAATTCGTGGAATGTATGCTCCCACGGGCGAAACGCCGAGTGGAAGACGAATAGCTTATTCGTCATAAACGTAAAGAGCATGGCGACAATGTACGCGCAGATGTTTGCAACCAAGTAGAAGTGCAGCCCCATTACCTTCACCAACTGGTGGAAAACCACGACGTTAATCGCGCTGGCAAGGAAACCATAAAACGTGTATGAGAAAAAGTCGGAGTGTTTGTGAATAAATTGTTTCATATTAGTTTCACCATACTTTACTTACACACAACTCACACAATCATATCATAAGCGCATAGTTTTCCGAAGAGAATTCGGGGAACGTTGGAATAATTTAACTTTTCAGGAATTGACGCGTTTCCCCCGAACCGGTACTATCGTAGTAGAAAGATAGGTGGCGGAAATGAGTAAGCTCGCAGTTAAATACATTACAAAGCGCCAGGCCATGCCCGCTTCGGCTGAAGGAGAGTACGAAGAGCACCCGGTCTTCTGGGAGTTGTGCGGGATTGATTTGCGCGTTAATGCCGGTGAGGCCCTTGGGCTGGTCGGTGATAACGGGGCGGGAAAGTCGACGCTTATGCAGATTATGAGCGGCCGGATTACCCAAACGACGGGTTTTGTGAACGGAGCAACCCGGGTGAACCTTGCGTCATTAACGACCATTGCGCCCAACGGCCGGCGCTTAACGGTTACTAAGTGGATTGATCGCCGCATGGACGCAGCGGAGGTGGATGAACTTCAACGGCCACACATTAAGCAGGCAATCCTCAACTTTACGGAGTTGGGTCAGTGGCAGTATTGCCCGGTTGGCCGTTTAGAAACCGGACTGCTCGCCCGCGTTGCTTTAGGGGTGGCGTTATTTATTACTCCCGACGTCGTCTTAATTGATGAACTGTTGACGCTGTTGGATGCGAACTTTTACGCTAAGGCTAGCGAGCAGATTAATAAACTTAAAAAGCAGGGCGTGGCGTTTGTGATTGCCGACCCGCAGGACCGGGTGATTGAGAGCTTCTGTGAGCGGACCGTGTGGTTAGACTTTGGACGGATCCGGGAGGTGGGTAACACCCCGGAAGTGATTACTAAGTACGAGTTTAGCCGCAACTGGTACCGGGCGTTATCATGGCCCGAGCAGTTAGCGTACATTAAGAAGAAGCAACAGGAGCAACTGGATTTTGATGTTGATACCGAGTATACCCGGTTTAAGAACGAGCAGTTTGATAAGGGGTATAGCATTAAGGATAAAGCACGGTTGCGGAAACGATTTTTTGTGGAACACGGGGAGGACCCGTTGGCTGTTCCGGCAAAAACGCAGGCTTCCCAGCAAAAACCGAGGAAGAAAAAACACCATTGGGGTCGGTGGTTGCTGGGCGTATGCGTCATTGTATTGATCGGCTGCGGCGCATATTGGTTGAGCACCCGCGGGGGAAGCGCTTTGTTGGTCCGGTTAATACACCATTTCCGTTAGGCACCGAGAGTTAAAGGAGGAAGAGTGCCGTCACTGGCAGAATTAGAAGTATGGATAAGCAGGAATTAACGACAGCGATTGATAAGCGGCGGACGTTTGCGATTATTTCCCATCCGGACGCCGGAAAAACGACGATTACCGAACAGCTCCTGTTATTTGGGGGCGTTGTCCGGAAAGCGGGAACGGTGAAGGCCCGGAAGTCGGGGGCGTTTGCCAAGTCAGACTGGATGGAAATTGAAAAAAAGCGGGGAATTTCGGTTACAAGTTCCGTTTTACAGTTTGATTATGGGGGAAAGCGAATTAACATTCTTGATACCCCCGGGCACGAAGATTTTTCCGAGGATACGTACCGGACGCTAATGGCGGTGGATTCCGCCGTCATGGTGATCGATTCAGCAAAGGGGATTGAGCCTCAGACCAAAAAACTTTTCCAGGTTTGCAAGATGCGGGGGATTCCGATTTTTACCTTTATGAATAAGCTGGACCGTGACGGACGGCCGCCGCTGGACCTGATTACTGAATTAGAGGATGTCTTAGGCATTGAGGCGTACCCGATGAACTGGCCGATTGGAATGGGAAAGGGCTTAGCCGGGTTGTACGACATCTACAACCACCGGATTGAGTTGTACCGGCCGGAAAATGAAGATGAGCCGTACGTCTCGCTTGATGCGGCTGGGCGGATTGCGGAAGATTGTCCGCTTAAGGATGATGTAACCTACCAGCAGGTTCTTGACGAGGTTGACCTGTTGCAAGAAGCGGGCAATGAGTTTGATGAGGATAAGATTGCCCGCGGGAAGCTAACACCGGTCTTCTTTGGCTCGGCCTTAACTAACTTTGGGGTAAAGACGTTTTTAGATGCTTACCTGAAGTATGCCCCGGCTCCTACCCCCCACAAGCAGATCGACGGGGAAACGGTGCCCGTGACGGACCCGTTCTCGGGCTTTATCTTTAAGATTCAGGCTAACATGAACCCGCACCACCGTGACCGGATTGCCTTTGTTCGGATTTGTTCGGGTGAATTTGATCGTGGGATGGACGTCATCCTTCAGCGGACGGGAAAGCAAATCCGACTGTCAAACTCCACCCAATTTATGGCAGACAGCCGTGAGACGGTCGAAAATGCGGTTGCCGGTGATATTATCGGGCTGTACGATACCGGAAACTTTCAGATTGGGGATACGGTTTATACGGGGAAACAGACCCGCCAATTTGAAAAATTGCCGCAGTTTACCCCAGAGCTCTTTGTTCAGGTTAGTGCTAAGAACGTGATGAAGCAAAAGTCGTTCCACAAGGGAATCGAACAGCTTGTCCAGGAAGGGGCCGTGCAGTTGTACCGCAGCTATAATACGGGAGATTATATTCTCGGGGCGGTCGGTCAACTGCAGTTTGAAGTTTTTCAGTTTCGGATGCAAAATGAGTATAATTCAGAGGTAATAATGAAACCATTGGGGCGGAAGATTGCCCGGTGGATTGATCCGGAGCAGCTAGATGAGAAGATGGCTAGTTCCCGGAACCTGCTGGTAAAGGACCGGCAGGGTGCGCCGCTCTTCCTCTTTGAGAATGAGTTTGCGGAGCGGTGGTTTGCGGATAAATACCCGGACGTTAAGTTGACGGCGAAATTATAGGGGAGTACATCCCAATGAAGAATCTAAGCGTGGTGGAAATTGATGAGCTTCCGGCACGCTTATTTTTGCTTCCTAATTTACTACAAAGGGCAGAGAGGAAGGTTATGTTCTAATTAAACGGAACAGCATGTTTACTATATGCTGAAAAATTTACTAATTAATTTACTAAAAGCGCTTGCAAACTATCCGGAAACGATTACAATAAGAGTGTAGTCGAAATGAAGGGAGCTTTTGCTATGGACACAAACGTTCAACAGGAAAAGGGTAACAAGTGGGTTACCCGGTTGTCCTACGCCACAGGGGCATTTGGTAATGACTGGTTCTACGCCGTACTTTCGACGTACTTCATCATGTTCATTACGTCGCACCTGTTTGGTAAGGGCGACAATGCAATGATTCTTTATATTACTAACATTATCGCAGCCCTCCGGATTATTGAGTTATTCATCGACCCGATTATCGGGAACCTGATTGACCGGACAAAGACCCGGTGGGGGAAGTTTAAGCCATGGATCTTCGGTGGTGGGTTGGTTAGTGCGATTTCCATGTCCGTCCTGTTTACGAACATGGGGGGATTAAACCGGACGCACCCGTTTATTTACCTGCTGATTTTTGCTTTTCTGTACATCGTGATGGATATTTTCTATTCGTTTAAGGATACGAGTTTCTGGTCAGAAATGTCATCTTTGACGTTTAATTCCGGTGAACGGGAAAAGATTTCGACGTTTGCCCGGATTGGATCAAACATTGGGGGAAACCTTCCTGGGATGGTAATCATGCCGCTGGTGCTGTTCTTCTCACTGACGAAGAATAACGGTGCTGGGGACCTTCGTGGGTGGTCAATGTTCGGAATGATTACGGGGATTATCGTAATTATTACTGTGCTGGCTGTATGTTTCGGGACTCACGAGTTGGATTCCGATCTGCGGAAAAACGAAGAGGAAACGAAGCTACGGGATGTCTTTAAGGTCTTATTAGGAAATGACCAGTTAATGTGGACGGCCGTTTCGTACGGATTGTACTGTATCGGAATTAACATCTTTAATTCCGCTGAGCTGTACTACTTTACTTACGTATTAGGCCAGTCATCCAAGTTCGCTATTATTGGTTCGATTAACATGGTAATTGGGTTCTTCTCAATTTCAGCCTTTCCGATTTTGGCCAAGGCGTTTAACCGGAAGAACGTGTTCTACGCATGTATTGCAATCATGACGGTTGGGGCACTGTTACTGACAGTTGCCGGCCAGAGCATGGTTTTAGTTGTAATTGCGATGGAGCTTTTCGCAACGCCGCAAGCTGTCGTTTTCCTGGTTATTTTAATGACAATTACCGACTCAATCGAGTACGGACAGTTGAAGTTAGGGCACCGGGACGAATCCTTGACACTAGCAGTGCGGCCACTGCTTGATAAGTTCGGGGGCGCCATTGCTGGATGGTGCATGGGACCAATCGCAATCTTAGCCCACATGACCAAGGGTGCGTCCTACAAGACAGTGACGCCGCATGACATCATGATCTTTAAGGTAATGGTAATTGCACTGCCGTTAGTCCTGATTCTCTTGGGATGCCTCTTCTTCTGGAAGAAGGTTAAGTTGACGGAAGCTAAACACGCCGAAATCGTTGAAGAACTCGAACGGACATGGGGTGAAAACGGCAACGTTGAAACCACAAAAGACGCGCCAGTTGTTGCTGGTGAATACAACGTTACCGCCCCAATTCAGGGAAAGGTAATGCCGCTGAGTGCCGTTAAGGATGAGCTCTTCTCGAAGGGAGCCATGGGGCTTGGTTACGCCGTTGAGCCAACGGACGGTGACGTTTACGCTCCGTTTGACGGGACGGTTAAGCAGCTGTACCCAACCCGGCATGCAATCGGGATTGAATCCTCAACGGGGATTAAGATGTTGATCCACATTGGGATCGGCACCGTTGAGATGCAGGGAACTGGCTTTATTTCCTACGTTGATCAGGGCCAGACAATCAAGAAGGGTGATAAGCTTCTTGAATTCTGGGATCCGGCGATTAAGAAGGCCGGGTTGGACGATACCGTAATCATTACGGTCACAAATTCCAATGATTTTGACCGGGTTGACGTAGTTCCTGCTGATGGAACGGAGATTAAGCCAGATGAAGTGGCATTAACGATTACGAAAAACTAGTTAAAACCATTATCAAGAACCTCTTGTGGGGTGGTCGTTTTAGACCATCCCTTTTGTTGTGTCTTAAGATCATGAAAAAACAACGACCGCATAAAAGCCGCGGTCGTTGTTTTAGTAAGTGATTGGCTAGTTAATACTGCTATCGCGGAGTTTCAGCTCCGTTCCTAGCGTGATCATTTTCGGGAAAGAATCGGTGCCGTTAATCTGCTGATCAAGAAGGTTAACTCCCTCGATTCCCATCTGTTCTGTTGCTACCCGAACAGAGCTGAGTGACGGGTAGATGTACTTGGCGATGGACGTGTCGTTAAACGCAATCAGGCTCACCCGCTGGGGAACCGCAATGTTTGCTTCGTGAAGGGCACGTAAGGCGCCAATTCCGATGGAATCATTAGCTACAAAGAATGCCTGGGGAAGGGCATCCCCGAGTTCTTTAATGGCCTGGTTCATCATTTGGTATCCCGAATCGGTCGTAAAATCACCAACATATACGTATTTCGGGTTATAGAGGGCTAACTCCGTCATGTACGCCTTAAAGGTGGTAAAGCGCGGGTCGATGATGGTTTGCGTGTGGTCAGCGGTCTGTTCCTCCCCCACTAGCAACCCAATTTTACGTTGCCCGTGTTCGATGAAGTGGTCGAGCACCTTCGTTGTGGCGGTAACCATATCGGAGGTCACGCAGCTAAATCCACGGTTGACGGTATTACTGTCAACGAAAATTAAGTTGTGGTTATACTGGCGAAACTCCCGTTGTTGTTGCAAGCTGTATTTTCCGATGGCGATAATTCCGTCAACTGTTCGGAGTTTATCTAACGAATCATTATGAAAGACCCGGTGGATGACGTATCCCAGTTCCCGGGCGCGTTCCTCAATTCCCGTTCGGATGGAGTAGTAGTACAGATCGTTCAGTTCCTCTTTTTTGGTGTACCACTGAACAACGGCAACGGTGCCTGATTTGGTTTTCTTTTTGTGCTTGCGTTGTTCGAGGTAGTCAAGCTTTTCGGCAGCAGTGAAAATCCGTTCCCGGGTCGCATCGCTTACTGACATGGTTTTGTCGTAGTTAAGCACCCGTGAAACCGTTGCTGATGAAACCCCCGCAAGCGCGGCAATGTCCTTAATAGTAGCCACGGTAATTCCCCCCTCTATAAAAACGCTGAAATTCAGTAAACATGTTTTGGGATGATTTCAGGCGTTCCGTAAGTCACTTACTTCTATTCTAGCATATCTTCGCCCCAAGTCAGTAATTATTAAGTAATTAATTCGGGTAAAAATTAACTAAACGTATTGCCACCTTTAGTAAAAACGGTTACAATAAGAGGTGTTTAAGAAACCGGTTACTTAGCCGGAGAATTACCGATGGGGGTTGGTTTAAATGGATAAACAAGAAATTACGGCGGCATTTACTAAGCAATACGGCCATGAACCAGAGGCGGCATTCTTTTCACCGGGGCGGATTAACCTGATCGGGGAACATACTGACTACAATGGGGGGCACGTTTTCCCGTGTGCAATCTCACTGGGGACGTGGGGGGCTGCCCGGAAGCGAGACGACAACAAACTCCGGTTCTTCTCTGGTAATTTCCCGGACCTCGGGGTAATTGAATGTTCACTCGCCCAGTTGAAGTATGCCAAGAAGGACAACTGGGCCAATTACGCTAAGGGAATGATTTATTATTTAAAGGAAGCCGGATACACGGTAGATCGTGGAATGGACGTCTACATCTGGGGGAACTTACCCCAGGGCGGGTCTGGGCTGTCATCGTCGGCATCAATTGAAATGTTGTTTGGGGTGATGGTGCAACGCCTGTTTGCCCTGGACGTTGACCGCTTGGACATCGTTAAGATGGGAGTTAAAACCGAAAATGACTTTTTAGGTCTTTCTAGCGGTATTCTTGACCAGTTTGCCGTGGGGATGAGTAAGGCGGGACAAGCAATTTTGTTAGACACCAACACGCTGGATTATAAATACGTTCCCCTTGACTTAAAGGATAACGTGATTGTAATCATGAATACTAATAAGCCACGGGAATTAGTGGAATCAAAGTATAATGAGCGGGTGGAAGAGTGCCAGGCGGCCTTGAAGGAGTTACAACAGAAGCTTCAAATTAAAGCCCTTGGTGAATTAGATGCGCAGACGTTTGACGAGTACATGTATTTAATTGATAAGGAGAATCTGTTGAAGCGCGCCCGGCACGCAGTCCTTGAAAATGAGCGGTGTATCCGGGCAGAGAAGGCGCTGGAGGCCGGTAACCTTGAAGAATTAGGGCGGTTGCAGAACGCTTCCCACATGTCACTGGAGTACGACTATGAAGTATCAGGGGTTGAGCTAGATACGTTGGCGCACGCTGCATGGCAGCAGTCAGGGGTTCTTGGCGCCCGGATGACCGGGGCCGGTTTTGGGGGCAGTGGGATTGCCATTGTCAACAAGGATCAAGTAGAAACCTTCAAGGAAAACGTTGGCCGGATTTACGAAGAGAAAATTGGGTACGCGCCGAAGTTCTACGTGGCTGAAGTAGCTGATGGAACGCATGAATTATAAGCGAAAGTAAGGGTGAGAGCATGAGTGCAGAAACGCTAGTTGATCGGTTTGTTACGGCGGTGATTGCGGCAAGTGATTATACCGCGACGGATCATATTTACTTGGTAAACCGGGTGTTAAACATTGTGGGAGAAGGGCACCAGCAGCCAGCTCCGGATACTGATGAGCTAATTGATTTGAAAGATGCGTTGGTGGCGGTCGCTGTTGCAAACGGTAAAGTTGGTGATACCCAAAATGAACGGGATGCCGTGGGTGCCGAATTAATGAACTTCATTACGCCGGCACCAAGTATTGTTAACCGGCATTTTTGGGATACCTACCAGCACGCTCCCCAGGAAGCACTCGCTGACTTCTTCGCGTTAAGTAAGCGGAATGATTACATTAAGACGCGGGCGATTGCGAAGAACATTGCTTTTACCCACCCGAGTGAATACGGCGACATTGAGATTACGATTAACCTCTCAAAACCTGAAAAAGATCCGAAGCAGATTGCCCTAGCAAAGAAAGTAAAGGCAACGGGCTACCCGAAGTGTAACCTGTGCATGGAAAATGAGGGGTACCAGGGCCGGGTTGACCATGCTGCCCGGGCCAACCACCGGATTATCCGCTTTAAGATTGATGACCACGAGTGGGGTTTCCAGTACTCGCCGTATGCCTACTTCAACGAGCACTGCATCTACCTTGATTCGGTCCACGAGGAAATGGTAATTAACGGTACGACCTTTAAGAATCTGTTGACGATTGTCCAGCAGTTTCCCGGCTATTTTGCCGGAAGTAACGCTGACCTGCCAATTGTGGGGGGGTCGATTCTTTCCCACGAACACTACCAGGGTGGCCGGCACACGTTTGCGATGGAGAAGGCCCCGCTTGAGACCAGGTTGGTTTTTGCGGACTATGAAGACGTGACGGCCGGAATTGTGAAGTGGCCGATGTCAGTTATCCGGTTAAACGGGGATGACCTTGACCGGGTGAGTGCCTTGGCAGCTAAAATTTTGGATGCTTGGCGGAACTACACCGATGAAGCCGTTGGTGTGCGGGCCGAAACTAACGGGGAGCGGCACCATACGATTACTCCGATTGCCCGGATGCGGAACGGCCAGTACGAACTCGACTTGGTTTTGCGGGATAACCAAACGTCGCCGAAATACCCGGACGGTATTTTTCACCCGCACAAGGAATATCAGCATATCAAGAAGGAAAACATTGGGTTGATTGAAGTGATGGGGTTGGCGATTTTGCCGCCCCGGTTAAAGGATGAACTGGCAGTGGTGGCCGATTATATTCAAGGCAAGAACGTGCAGGTTGCTGCTTACCACCAGCAGTGGGCCGATGATATTAAGGCGCGGCACACTGACGTAACGGCGGAAAACGCCATGGCAATCGTTCAGGACGAAGTGGGCGCGGTTTTTGTCAAGGTGCTTGAATGCGCCGGCGTCTTTAAGCGCGATGCGGTGGGCCAACAGGCCTTCATGCGTTTCGCTCAGCAGGTGGGCTTGAAAGAATAAAGTCTTTTGCTAGATAAGATAAAAGGAAAAACGATGAGATTAAGCGGTCGGGGAACCCGGCCGCTTAGTTTTATGGTGGAAGTGTGGCTGGTAGCTGAATAAACAACGGATCATTCAAGCACGTTGTAAATTCACCGTCAATTGAGGCGGCTAAAAAAGTATTGTTAATTTTAAAGACGTTAAAACCGTTACCATTGTGATTTGTGGCTGGTTAAGGACGGCTTCGGGTTGCTTTCTTTGTTTGATTTTCATTTCACAGATTCTTATTAACCGGCAATACAATAGCAGGCACAATCAAGTTTTATTTGATTCATTAATATCTTCTGTTAACGGGATCATAATGCGTAAGCTGAACCAATGGTCGTGGGCGTGCATTGTAAGTGAGCCGTCGTATTTATTAACGATTGATTTAACACTTTTTAACCCATAACCATGTTGCTCCTTATCTTGTTTGGTTGTTGGGGGTAATCCGTCCTTTAGTTGAATGTCATTAGTGATGTAATTTTGAATTGAATAGAGGATAAAATTGGCCTTTTGGACAATTTTTACGTCGATCAAGCGCTGATCGTATTTAGGAAGCTTGATAACAGCTTCAATTGCGTTATCGAGTGTATTTCCCAAGAGACTACAAAGATCCATGGTGTCAATTCCATTTAATAGCTGGCCGTCAGCAATACAGGAAAGGGTAATGTGGTGTTGAATACAGTATGAATTTTTGCGGGTAAGAATGATATCGGCAACGGGGTTGCCAGTTTTTACATCAGCTTTGAATTGGCTAATATCCTGACGAAGACGCTTTATATAGGATAACCGGCGATTATTGTCGCTTTCCGCTTCGATTATGTCAAGTTGATGTTTAAGGTCGTGAAAACGTTGGTTAACTAATTGATTACTTTCACGGTAAGCCTGATATTGTTCGTATTGAAGGTGAAGTGCATTATTAATGGCAGTAATATCACGTTTTAGGTAGTTTTCGTACCTACTATGCTCTTGGACCTTTAAAACAATTAAACCGCATAGGTCAATGAGTGTGCGCATCATAAAAATTGTCGCGGACGAGCCGATAGCGAAGGGGGTATTAAATAAAGCGAACCCTATGTTACTGATTGTAAACACGGTGATCGATAAGGTCGTTGCGATGAATGCATCGTGAATCGTAATGATCGTGATGGGCGCTATTGATGTATGCGAATTATCTAACCAAAAAGAAACTACAAAAAGGATGGCATAACAGGAAAGCATAAATAAAGCTGTAGTTATAAACACTGGATGAGTTTGATTGATTAGATAGCAGTAAAGTTGCCATGCTAAAGATGCCCAGAATTCAGCTAAAATAAAGGCCTTAGCGCATTGATAAACGTTAATTTTGATGCTTACTGTTTCAGTGAGCAGTAAAACAATAAACATCCAGCCAATGTTTATCAAAATCCCCGGAATCCAAAACGTAATCGAAGCCTGTCCCGCTAAAAATTGAAGGGTAATTTGAACGGGGAGTGCGGTGGCCAGAAGTAGTTGTGCCCATGGACGCCGATCAGATTGGGGAATTTGGAAAAAGACAAAGACACACGCAAGCCATTCAGCAAGCGCGGTGTAAAGTCGGGGAATATTTGGTAGGATGTGGCTGATATTCAACATTGACTAATTTATCTCCTTTCCCCAAAAATCGGTGATTGCTTGCATAAAGGCTTTCTTTCGGGGACGGCTAATTTGTAAGTTTTCGGTTCCAATCGTCACAATATTTCGCTTGATTGCAGTTACGTGCGCCAGGTTGACGAGGTAGCAGTTATTACACCGAAAAAAGCCTGAAGGTGTTAATTCAGACTCCACGTTTTTCATTGTGTTTGAAACGTCATAGCATCGTTCTTTGGCGCCATCCCTAATATGAAAATGCAGTACGTGTCCTTCGCTTTCAATATAGTAGATATTGTTTTGCAAAACGTTATAAGTCCCGCGCTTGGTCTTAATTACGTATGTCTTTTGGCGGGCAGTTAATTGTGAAACAATTTGGTCGAAGTGTGCGCTGAAATTAAAATACGTAACTGGTTTTACAAGAAAATCAGATGCTTTTACCGCATATCCTGCGACTGCGTATTGAACGTAATTTGTAACGAAAACGATTACAACTTGTTGGTCAAGGCGGCGAATTTTTTTGGCCGCTGTCATGCCGTCCATTAAAGGCATTTGGATGTCTAAGAAGACGACATCATACTTAGTCGTATATTCGTTAAGAAAAACCATTCCATCTTTAAAACAGTGCACAGTGATGTCGATGTTATTTGCAATACTATATTTTTGAATGTATTGGGATAGAATTTGAAGATCGCCTTTATTATCTTCAACGATTGCGATTTGCATCCAACTCACCTCATCTTAATTACATTATAGGGAAGAAGGACGTAAAAAACATGTAAGAGATCTTCTACAAAATTATTTTTACTACAGATTACGCTAATAGTGGTACAAATTATGCCATTCAAGAAAGCGCTTTATATGAATGCAGTAAAATAACCCTGATGATTGGAGGGATTAACGGTGAACAATCAAGAGTTATTAGAAAAGCTGACACTTGCTGAGAAGGCGGCGTTAGTGTCGGGAAAAAATACGTGGGAAACGAGTGACGCTCACGGAAAGCTGCCATCAATGTGGCTTGCGGACGGCCCTCACGGGTTACGCAAACAGGAAGGAAAGGGGGACCAACTAGGACTACATGCCAGCCGCCTGGCAACCTGTTTTCCAACGGCAGCAACACTTGCGAACAGTTGGGATCCGGATGTACTGGAGATAGTGGGAAAGGCAATTGGTGTTGAAGCATTTGCTTCGGGAGTGAATGCCGTCCTTGGCCCGGGGATTAATATTAAGCGTAATCCCCGTTGTGGGCGTAATTTTGAATACTTTAGTGAAGACCCGTATTTGGCTGGAAAATTAGCAGCAGGGATTATTCGGGGAATTCAAGCGAACGGAACGGTTGCATGTCCTAAGCACTTTGCGGCGAATAACCAAGAATATCGCCGGATGGCATCTAATTCTGTCGTTGATGAGCGGACTTATCGCGAACTGTATACTACTAACTTTGAAATTGCGGTTAAAGAGGGACATCCGCGGATGATTATGTCATCTTATAACATGATTAATGGGACCTATGCCAATGAGAACGCGCATAATTTAAAGAGCATTTTGCGAAATGAGTGGCGGTTTAACGGATTTGTCGTTACTGATTGGGGCGGCGATAACGACCACGTTGCTGGAATCAAAAACGGGGGAAATGTCGTGATGCCATCGTTAGGTAAAATGGGTACTCGAGAAATTATTAACGCGGTTAAGGAGGGGACTTTATCTGAGGATGAATTAGACCAATGCTGTGATCAGATACTAGACGTTGTTGTTCATTCGACGGCTGCAAAGTCATCGAAGGAAACATTGGTCGACTGGAATCATCAGCATACGATTGCACGGCAGGCAGCAGAAGAAAGCATTGTTTTATTAAAAAACACCGACCATATATTGCCACTTATTGCGGGAACGAACGTTGCAGTGATTGGTGATTTTGCTAAGACCCCACGTTATCAAGGAGCGGGATCATCCGTTGTTAATGTTAAAAATTTGGAGAATATGGTCGATACGTTTCCTTTAAAAAAGCAGCTTGATTTTATTGGGTATGCTCAGGGTTACCGGCGAACCGGCAAGCATGATCAGCAGCTGATTGATGAGGCTGTAAATTTAGCCCAAAAAGCTGATGTTGCTGTTGTATGTGTTGGATTAACTGAGATAGCGGAAAGTGAAGGGCTCGATCGTAAAAATATTAAAATGCCGGCTAATCAGTTGGAATTACTTGATCAGCTGTTAGCGACGAAAACCCCCGTAGTAGTAGTACTGGCTGCCGGAAGTCCCCTTTCTATGCCGTGGTTTGACCGTGCTGCGGCAGTTGTTCACGGTTATTTAGGCGGTGAAGCCGGGGCAAGTGCAATGTGGAATGTGTTGACGGGGGATGTTAACCCGAGTGGTCATTTAGCAGAAACCTATCCGTTCAGCGCGGATGACGTTCCTTTTAACACTGACTATCCGGAGACTAAGCGGGACGTATTGTACTTAGAAGGACCATTTGTTGGTTACCGGTATTTTGATACGGCTATGAAGAAGGTGCAGTTTCCGTTTGGATATGGGCTAAGCTATACCACCTTTAGTTATGATGATTTAATAGTTCATGATGACGGGGTTACGTTTAGTATCACTAATACAGGAAAATATGCAGGGGCAACCGTCGCGCAATTGTACGTTGGAAAGAAGGATTCATCCCTTATCAGACCGCAGAAGGAATTACGGGGCTTTAAGAAGGTCCTATTACAACCTGGTGAAACCCGGCAAGTTACTCTTCCTTTTGATGATAAGACGTTCCGTTACTATGATGTTGAACAGGATAAATGGCAGGTTGAAGCAGGGACATACCAGTTGATGGTGGGGGAAAATGTTGCGGCAATTCAGCTGACAGGTACCATTACCCGGCAAGGCGTTTTGCCACAAAAACGACTAGCACCAGCATTTGATAAGTATCGCAAAGCGCAGGTTGCGGCTATTACCCCGAAAGACTTTGAGGTCGTGTACGGAAAGAAACTTCCCGTTGAATTGGATTTGCCTGATAAGAAGGGAATGACGCTTAAACAAACGAACATTTTGGCTGAAATGCGTTACGCACGTAGCTGGATTGGGCGGTGCGTTGCTGGTATATTACGGCGGGCTTTACGGCGAAGCGAAGCTAAGGGGCAGCCCAACCTAAATTTATTGTTTAACTATAATATGCCGTTTCGGGCAATTAGTAAGATGACCGGGGGAATGATTACGACAGAAATGGTCAATAATATTTTAATGATTGTTAACGGTCATTTTTGGCGGGGAAGTTGGTTGTTTGTCAGAAACTTCTTGCGTAACCAACGTGCAACATTACCGGATGATAAAGCGGAATAAATAAGTAAGGGGATGTTTTTAATGAAAGAATCAATTAGTAATAAGGGCCACGGGTTAGTTGCCTTACTTAAGGCTTTTAAGAATAAGTACCCAAATATATATGAATTTATCCTCTTCAATATTATGAGTAATGTTGCCACAATTACTAACTTTTGTGTATTGTGGTTAAGTACATTGCTGCTGTTTAGGGGATTAACGAGCCCATTTGATTGGTGGATTTTCCACTATAGTCCGGCGCAGGGAGGATTAGGCGGCTTTTTAAGCTTTCTGCTTGCCTATGTTTGTGCGCAGATTGTTAATTTTTTCGTTCAGCGTAAGATTGTCTTTGGTGCCCAGATACAGATTAGAAGGGTTATCGGATGGTATATCCTTACTGTGACTGTTGCGGGGCTAGTGTCTGTTTGGCTACCGCCGTACGTCATTAGTGTTCTTACGCCATATATTCATGGACTAGCAGCAACGGTTGCAAATGTATTGAACATTATTATTCAGGTAGTTATTAATTATCCAATGATGAAGTTCGTGATTATGAAATGATTTAGGAGATGGTTTTTTGAAAGACCTTTCGATTATTGTACCGTGTTACAATGCGGAGAATTATATGGAAAGGTGCATTAACTCGCTCTTAATTGGTGGTTCGCAGGTGGAAATCATCATTGTTGATGATGGTTCGAGTGACCGAACAGGAGAAATTGCAGACTATTATGCTCAAAAATTTTCTGATATTGTCCGCGTAATTCATCAACAAAATGGAGGACATGGTGCCGCTGTGACGGCGGGAGTATATGCAGCAACAGGAACGTACGTTAAAGTGGTTGATAGCGATGATTGGTTGGATGCGAAGGCGCTAGACGATGTCCTTACTTTACTTTATCGTTGGCGGCGCAACGGAATAAAGGCTGATTGTTTAATTACAAACTATATTTACGACAAGGTCAATGCACGGCATAAAAAAGTGATGGGATATCAGACGTTACCGCAAGACAGGATATTTAGTTGGGAGGACGTTCGTTTATCCATTGGCAAGTATCTCATTATGCATTCGCTAATTTATCGGCGGGCGGTTTTAGTCGATCAAGCGCACTTAGAGCTTCCTCATCATAAGTATTACGTCGATAATTTGTATGTGTACGAACCGTTGCCGTATGTCCAAACATTGTATTACCTGGATGTTAATTTATACCATTACTTTATTGGGCGTGATGACCAGTCGGTTAATGAACGGGTTATGTTACAACGAATCGATGAACAGATTTTCGTTAATAAACGAATGATTGACTATTATTCACGGGTAGTCGGAAGTATCGATAGAGCATTGGGTCAATATATGGAACGGTATTTAGAAATTATTACCACGATTTCATCGGTATTACTACTCAAGGAAAACTCACCGCAAAGTATTCGACTTAGAGATGACTTGTGGCATACGATTTATGCCGCTGACGAGCAATTATATGAACGCCTTCGTTCAGGAGTATTTGGAAAAGTTGTTAATACGAACGGACGAATAGGTCGTCAGGTGGCTATTGGAACGTATAAGATTGCACAGCGGTTGTATGGTTTTAATTAAGACTACAAATTACGCAGATAAATAGACATCTTATGAAAAAGGAATGTTTTTTGGATGGCTTTTTGTAGAATCAATAATGAAAGCGCTTAATATAAGGGGGGATTTCCTATGAAGGAGCATAAAGCGCGAAGTTTAGTTATTACGCTTGCTGGAATTGCAGTAGCGTTGTTAGTGGTTATTGGCGGTGGTTGGTTAATAATCCAAAATTTACTTAAAGCGGGAGTAGTCCAACTTAGTGACATCACAACGGTCGTTACAAAAGCTGGGCCGTACTTCATTCCACTTGGCATTTTATTTATTTTAATCATTATTGGAATTATTGCATTTTTCAAAAAAAGTGCGCGGTTTAATTTCATGTTTAAGTGGCAATCATTAATGGCCTTCCTTACAGCGTTAGGTTTAACCCTTAACGTTGTTGTCTTCGGCCCGTTAGCGGGATTAATGAATTGTAATTTCGTTCAAGTTGGGAAGGTTAACGCACAAACTGTTCGGCAGGGAGAGCGGGTGTCTTCTGATGTTGCCGATCAGGGGATTGTTCTTTTGAAAAATAAGGATAATTTCTTACCGCTGAAGAACCAAAAGAAGGTAAATGTCTTTGGGTGGGCATCGACGAATCCGGTTTACGATGGCTCTGGTTCAGGGCAGATCAGTGGCGGAAAAATGGTGAATATTTATGATAGCCTTCATGCGGCTGGTTTCGAGACGAATAACCACCTTGAGCGATTTTACCAGCATTACCGGAAGACCCGGCCGGTAATCTCAATGTCTAAGCAGGACTGGACGTTACCTGAGCCCAAAACGAGTTCCTATTCTACAAGCATGATGAATCATGCGCGGAAGTATTCGGACACTGCTGTGGTTGTGATCGCACGTTCAGGCGGTGAAGGAGCAGACCTTCCAAAGGATATGGGGAATCTGCCAAAGAGTGCGAAGTACGCCGGAAATAAGGGCGACTTTAAGAAAGGCGATACGTATTTACAGTTATCGCAAACAGAGAAGAATATGCTAGCGATGGTAAACCGCAACTTCAAGAACGTAGTGGTTGTGGTTAATTCAGCTAATCCCATGGAGTTAGGTTTTCTAAACCAGTATGACCATATTAAAGGTGCCGTTCAGGTTGCTGGGCCAGGAGCGCATGGGTTTACGGCATTAGGAAAGGTGTTGTCAGGAAAAGTTGATCCGTCAGGACGGACGGTTGATACGTATGTTTATGACTTAAAGAAAACACCGACCTTTAATAATTTTGGTGATTTCCACTTTGCAAATGATCCTAAATTAAGTTACGTGCGGTACGTGGAAAATATTTATGATGGTTACAAATTTTATGAGACTTACTACTTAAATAACCAAGATGGTTATAAAAAAGCAGTGCAGTACCCATTTGGTTACGGCTTAAGTTACACAAAATTTAATCAGCAGATGAGTAACCTAAAGACTGATGATAAGGGGAACGTCTCGTTTACTGTTACTGTTAAGAATACCGGGAAGGTTTCAGGACGCGATGTTGTTCAAGTATACTACACTGCGCCGTACACTAATGGTGGAATTGAAAAGGCAGCCACAAACCTACTCAACTTTGCGAAGACAAAGAACTTAAAACCAGGAGAGTCGCAAACGATACGGTTCCACTTTAACCGGCAGCAAATGGCATCATATGATGAAAGCAACGGCGGGGCGTATGTGCTGGATCCTGGAAAGTACCAAATTCAGCTCAAGAATAACGCGCACGATGTCATTGCCTCTAAGGATTATATGATTAATCAACCGATTCGTTATGCCGGCAAGAATAAGATGACTACTGATAAGCGCGCAGCCCATAACGAATTTCAGGACGCAGAAGGTAAGCAGTTAAATATTACTTATCTGAGCCGGAAAGATAACTTTGCTAATTACTCCCAGGCGACAGCTGCCCCGGGAAAGGTGAATGCAACGCCGGATATCATTCACCATGCTACGGTTGGAAATAATAATCCATTGCCAAAAGCCGGCAAAACAACCATGCCAGCAATGAACAAGAAAGAAAATATTGAGCTTGTCGATTTACGGGGGAAGAGTTATAACGACCCACGGTGGCAGAAGTTAATTAGTAAGTTATCAGTTAAGGATATGGCCAAATTAATTGGTACTGGCGGATACCAGACTATTGCTAACCGTAAGATCGGGAAGGTCCACACGAACGATTTTGATGGCCCAGCCGGATTTAGTAGTTTCTTTGCGAAGAACATGAATACTACGGGTTTTCCAGTTGAGACGATGATCGGGGAAACATGGAATAAACGAATTGCCCGGCAAATTGGGCAAACAGCCGGGAAGGAAGGAAAAGAAATTGGTCTCAATGGATGGTACGCACCGTCGATGGACTTACACCGGAGTGCCTTCGGTGGCCGGGATTTTGAATACTATTCTGAGGATGGTACCTTGTCTGGCTACATGGCAGCTAATACGGTTAAGGGTGCTCGTCAGTCAGGAGTTTACCCGTACATTAAACATTTTGCGATGAACGAGCAAGAGACGAACCGGATGGCCAATTTAACAGAATGGGCAACTGAGCAAGATATTCGGGAGAATAACTTGCGCCCGTTCAAGATGGCAGTAGAGAAGGGGCATGCTGATGCCGCCATGAACGCCTTTAACTTTATCGGCGATAAGTGGTGCGGCGAGAATAGTCATTTGCTTAACAACGTTCTACGGAGCGAGTGGGGTTTTCACGGACTAGTATGTACAGATTACTTTGTTCAGATCCCCGGAGGCTTTATGAATGCATCTAAGGCTGTAATGAACGGAACGGATCTGATGTTGGCTCCTAGTGGAACAAACTTATCAGGGACAAGCAATCCAAAGGTTGTTCGGCAAATGCAACGGGCAACGCACAACATTCTGTACACCGTGGTTAACAGTAATGCGTATGCTCATTACCATAAGGGGCAAAGCTTGCTACTTCCTTGGGAGCACAAAGTAATTGATGTTGATATTGCTGCGGTAATTATTTTGTTACTTGCAGAAGGATTAATTGTATTTGCTTACCGGAAAAAGTACGTGGCGTAGTGCTCTAGCTACAACGAAACCAAGTAAATAGGAAAATTTTGAGTAAAGAGGGACGTTTCGGCGGAAATTTCGCCGAAACGTCTTTTTTAGGTTTAACTCTGGATGGCAGTGTTCCTGGTAATTTCTCTTAGATTCGGAACTAGCCTTTAGGTGAGTATCACTTATTATTAAAAAATTAAGCCACTTGTTGGAAGGGATTAATAAAACACCTCATTGGGGAGATTCACGTTATCTCCCCAACAAGGTGTTAGTTGTGCTGTTCAATTGCCTGCTTTTCTTTTGCCGAAAGGTTATGCAAGGCTTTTGTGTACTGGCGCGGAATCCATCCGCGGTCGTCTACCTGGTACCAGATCATATTCTCAGTGCGGACGCTTCCAGTGATAATGACCGGCGTTCCGTGGGTAATCTCATCAATTCGGTGGCCAAACGGCTGGTCATATAGCGCCGCTTTCTTTCCCGGAACAAAGTCAATGCGGGCATAATCGTGGTACTGGTTAGTAAACGTGTTTTCAGTTGTCCGGCTTGGGTGTAACCATGCTGGCATGGCAGGACGGGTAACCGAAGTGACCTGATCGTTGGTTTGTTCGATCCAAATATTTCCGCCCATGCAACACCATACTTGGTGATTGGTGAGGGTGACCGTCTCGTAAACGTGCCAGATGGTCCCCTTAACGAGGGTAATCCCAACGGGCTCACCCGCCGGACTATCATAGCACGGAACGAATGCGTCCATCTGGAGGTCCCGCGGATCATAGTTAACCGTTTGCCAGTCTGCCCGTCGGTAGAGGTAGGTAACAGTTTGCTGTTCCTCAGTAAACTGACCTCGTGCCGGACCATCCGCCCGAATCAGGTTGTAGTGATCAATAAACGGAGAACTCAGGTTATACTGAGCGTGCAACTTTCCGTTAATAAACCGCGGGTAGGCCAGAAGGTTGAGTTCGTCAATATCGCGGCAAAACATCCATACTTGCCCACCATTTTGTCGCCGGTATGTGAGCGTCATGGTACCATACGGATCGACAAACGAACTCACAAACCCCGTAATGTGAATCAAATCATAGCCCGCAAACTCGCGGAACTGGAGGCGCAAAGGGGCACCGAGCCGACCATGAATAACCTGGGGTGCCGCCATGCTTTTTTGATGCTCATCCTGGTAAATAATTACCAGCGTAGCGTCTGGTGCATCCCGGCGCACTTCCGGCTTGGCGGGTTGGTTTTGGTGTTGTTCTTTTTGGACTGGGTAAAAACGTTCAATGGGGGCGCTCACTGGTATCTGATTAGTAACCACCTGACGTCCACTTAGTGGTGTTGGCCGGGCCACAGTGGAATTTGAAATTGATGAAATGTCAGAAATTCCGGTTTCGCGGCTTACCTGGTGGAACCGTCGTTGGGAACCAGCGGGGGACTTCCGCTGTTGTCGCCGGAAATTAAAGCTCCGGCGTTTTTTATGAAATAACCGCGCCACCATCAGGGCACCTCCGTTCGTCAGTAATACTTAATTGTTATTATACAATAAAAAAGAGGACGTGCCAAAACGAAGAAACGGCTGTGTGAAAGTAGTATACCGAGCGTATTCCTTAGCACAACTTCGGTGGTCTTAGCTCGTTTGTTTTGGCACCAGCTATTCGGAAAAACAAACGAGGTTAAAACTGCTGTTCTAACCTCGTTTGTTGTAATTTTAGTTTTACTAGAAGTGGTGGTCATGCGTACCGCTTTGCCGTTAACGTGGTCGTTGCGCCTTTTTGGGAAACCACTGGGGTTTTGGTTGGGAAAAGGTGCCGGTGCACATGTGCCAGTTCTGCGGGCGTAACGGGGCGGTGATGGTTAGTAATTGTCACCGTATCAGTCGTCATCCCGCACCGGTGGGTGACCAGTGAATTTCCCAGGGTGTAAATTTGGATAAACCGTAGGGGGGTGATAACCAGTTCACGGTGAATCTGGTCAGCGTAGTTGTTGGTTACGTTAACTAGGTGCATCGTGTGTCCTCCTTGTATGTGATTAATCGTAGTATAACGAAACCAGGCAGTTAAGTTAAAGCCTAACTGCCTGATTTATAAAAATACTAAACTTTCTTCTGAATTCTTAAGCGGTTGGTTTTTGAGCGGTTTCTTTTGAATCATCGCTTCCAATTACAATTTGATCATCCTTAAGCCGGGCGACAAACTGCTTGGTCTTCGGGTGTTCAAGGTAGTAGTCAGCAACCTGATCCTCAATTTGTTCTTGGATTACCCGCCGGAGTGGCCGGGCCCCCATCTTAGGATCATATCCGAGTTCAACCAGCTTGTCCTGAACCGGAGCGGTTACGTGGATTGATAATCCTTGCTGTGCCAGCATGCCGTTGACGGTGGTCAGCATTAGGTTAACGATCTGCTTTAAATCATCCTGGGAAAGCGGCTTAAACTCCACGATGTCGTCAAACCGGTTAAGAAACTCAGGCTTAAAGTAGTTGGTTAACTTATCAATTACGGAGTGGGTGGTCCCGTTGTTTGCGGCGCCAAAGCCTACGCTCGTGACGGAGTCGCCACTGCCGGCGTTACTTGTCATGATGATAATTGTATCCTTGAAGCTAACGGTTCGTCCCTGTGAATCGGTTAGCCGTCCATCGTCAAGGATTTGTAAGAACATGTGCATGACGTCCGGGTGGGCTTTTTCCACTTCATCCAGGAGAATTAGGCTGTATGGGTGCCGCCGCACCTGCTCGGTTAACTGACCGGCTTCTTCGTAACCAACGTATCCCGGAGCCGCTCCGATTAATTTGGAAACGGAGTATTTTTCCATGTATTCACTCATGTCAAAGCGAATCATAGCGTCAGTCGTACCGAAGAGTTCCCGCGCTAACTGCTTAGCGGTCTCCGTTTTACCAACTCCGGTTGGCCCGACAAAGAGGAAAGAACCGATTGGCCGCCCAGACTTGTTAAACCCAATCCGGTTTCGCCGAATAGCCCGGGCAACCTTGTCAACGGCTTCATTTTGACCAATAACATGGCTTTCAAGGGAAGCAGCAAGGTTTTTAAGCTGGGCTTGTTCCTTCTCTTTAAGTTCACCTACTGGAATTTCCGTTTTCTCTTCGACAATCTTTTCCATGTCTTGTTCGGTAACCGTTGGGGCGGTTTCACTAGCTTGACTATCCGCTTTCATCCGGTTATACTTCGTGACCTGATCACGATAGTAAGCAGCCTTTTCGTAGTCTTCCTTATTAAGGGCAGCCTGCTTTTGTTCCTCTGCGTTTTTGATTTTATCGTCCAGGGTTTGGGGATCAACCGCATCAATCGTTAAGTTCTTTCTGGAACCTGCTTCATCGATCAGGTCAATGGCTTTATCTGGGAGAAAACGGTCCTGGATATACCTGTCAGACAGCAGTACGGCGGCCTTCAGGGCGTTGTCGGTGTACTTTACGTGGTGGTACGCTTCGTATTTACTTTGAATTCCCTTAAGGATGCGGAAGGTTTCTTCCGTGCTTGGCTCATCCACTTGGACGGGTTGGAGACGCCGGGCAAGAGCAGCGTCCTTCTCAATGGTTCGGAATTCGTTGAGGGTTGTTGCTCCCACTAACTGAAATTCTCCACGAGCGAGGGCGGGTTTTAAGACGTTACCGGCGTCCATGCCTCCTTCGGCATTGCCGGCGCCCACGATTTCGTGAATCTCATCAATAAAGAGGATCGTGTCCTTACTTTGCTTTAGTTCCTGCATTAATTGCTGCATCCGCTGCTCAAACTGTCCCCGCACGCCGGTTCCCTGAACAAGGGAAACAACATCAAGGCGAATAACCTTTTTATTAAGCAGCTTTTGGGGAACGTCACCGTCGACAATTTTTTGGGCGAGACCCTCAACAACAGCCGTCTTTCCAACCCCGGCTTCCCCAATTAGAACGGGGTTATTTTTCGTTCGCCGGTTTAAAATTTCAATGACCCGTTTGATTTCTTGATCACGGCCAATTACCGGGTCAATATTTCCCTTCCGCGCTTCTGCGGTGAGATCCAACCCGTACTGGTCAAGAATCGAACCGCCGTTATTACCACCCTGGTTAGGGTTAGTTTGTGGTCCTCCATGGGATTGGTTGCTACCTCGTTGGTTAGTGGCGGCCATTGACCGGAAGAAATCATCGAGGGAGCTGAAACCAAACGGATCCTGTTGACCATTACTATTACGGTTCGTTTGTTGTTTTAGTTGCTGGTAGCATGACTGGCACAGGTTAAGGGCTGTTTGCCGGCCGTTAACATTCGCTGTTAGGTGGATTGTTGCTGGATTTTGATGACAATTTTGGCACAACATATGATTCACAACCTTTCATTAAGAACGAATTAGTCAGTTAGTCTTTTGACCAACTTTGACCTTTATTCCAATTATACTGATTTTCCTTTTAAACGCAAGGGGGGTATCCTAAAGGGGTGGAATGTACAATTGTTAGAAATGAGGTGGACTATATAATGAAGGATTATAAAAATTTGCTAGAACAGCTTCGCCAGGGGGCGGTTTCTGAATTAACCGTTACGTCAGAGGAATTCATGGACTTTCAGCCGGTTTTGATGAAATACCGGTACAGGAAGAGCATCGTTGGCAAGGCGCAAAAGGGTGGTGCGGTGGTTTACCATTTTGACGGGAAACAAACAATCAATTAATGGGAAAGAGAAGCCAATGAAAGCCTTGTCGTTAAAATAATTTTATGTTATCATCATTGGCGGTAGGTCTGCCGCATAAATGTAAGCGTGTACTTATTGATGTGTGGTGCCTGTGCCTTGAATATATCCATATAAAGGAGATTGTTAGTTATGGAAAAGAAAGACTTTCATGTTACAGCTGAAACTGGGATTCACGCTCGTCCTGCTACCCTGTTAGTCCAGGCAGCAAGCAAGTTTAACTCAGACATTACTCTGTCATATCAAGACAAGTCAGTTAACTTAAAGTCTATTATGGGTGTAATGTCACTTGGTGTTGGTCAGGGGGCTGACGTAACGATTACGGCTGATGGTGCTGATGAAGCTGACGCTATTAAGGCTATTGCTGACACGATGACAAAGGAAGGGCTTGCTGAGTAATGACGAAGACACTGAAGGGAATCGCCGCAAGTGATGGAATTGCCGTTGCTAAGGCGTACATGCTCGTTCAGCCTGACCTGTCATTTGAAGAAAAGAATATCAGTGATGCCAATGCTGAAATCAAACGGCTTCATGATGCGGTTGATGCATCCAAGAAGGAGCTTGAGATTATCAAGCAAAAGGCAACGGAAAACCTCGGTGAGGATGAAGCCGAGGTTTTCGAAGCTCACCTGACGATTCTTTCTGATCCGGAAATGCTGGGCCAGATTGAAGATAAGATTAAAAACGATAAGGTTAACGCTGAAGCAGCCTTAAAGGCCGTAACTGATATGTTTATTCAGATGTTTGAGGCGATGACCGATAATGCCTATATGCAGGAACGGGCTGGGGATGTACGGGACGTTACTAAGCGGGTTATGAGTCACCTGCTCGGAGTAACACTGCCAAACCCTGCTCTAATTGACGAAGAAGTCGTTATCGTTGCGCATGATTTAACGCCGTCTGATACGGCTCAGTTGGACCGGAAGTACGTTAAGGGCTTCATTACTGATATTGGTGGGCGGACGTCCCACTCAGCAATCATGTCACGGACATTGGAAATCCCGGCGGTAGTTGGTTCAGAAACGGCTACGCAGGATATTAAAGCGGATGACATTGTTGCCTTAGACGGAATTGACGGGGTTGCGCTCGTTAACCCGACAGATGCTGAAGTTGCTGATTATCAGCAGAAGGCGAAGGACTATGCTGCCCAGAAGGTTGAATGGGAAAAGTTAAAGAACGCACAGTCAGTGACGGCAGACGGCAAGAAGGTCCTGATTGGGGCAAACATCGGGACCCCGAATGATGTTGAAGGGGCTAATGATAATGGGGCCGAAGCTGTTGGGCTGTTCCGGTCAGAGTTTCTTTACATGGATTCAAGCGAGTTGCCAACCGAAGATGAGCAGTTTGAGGCGTACAAGCAGGCCGTTGAAGGTATGCGCGGCAAACAAGTTGTCGTCCGGACGATGGACATTGGCGGTGACAAGCACTTGCCATACCTTGAACTTCCAGAAGAACAAAATCCGTTCTTAGGTTACCGGGCAATCCGGATTTCACTAGACCAACAGAAAATTTTCCGGACGCAGTTGCGGGCACTGTTGCGGGCATCTCACTACGGCAAACTGGCCGTTATGTTCCCGATGATTGCGACGGTCCAGGAATTCAAGGACGCTAAGGCCATCTTTGAAGAGGAGAAGGCTAAACTGGTTGCTGATGGGGTTCCGGTGGCGGATGACATCGAAGTCGGAATGATGATGGAGATTCCAGCTGCTGCTTTGATTGCTGATAAGTTAGCGAAGTACGCGGACTTCTTTAGTATTGGAACCAACGACTTGATTCAGTACTCAATGGCTGCTGATCGGGGAAACGAACGCGTTTCTTACCTGTACCAGCCGTATAACCCATCAATCCTACGCCTGGTTAAGCACATCATCGAATCTTCTCACAAGGAAGGTAAGTGGACCGGGATGTGTGGTGAGATGGCGGGCGACCAAATTGCGGTGCCGTTGCTTGTTGGCTTAGGGTTAGATGAATTTTCAATGAGTGCAACGTCAATTCTGAAGACACGGAGTTTAATTAAGAAGTTGGATTCAACGAAGATGAGTGAGTTAGCTGCGAAGGCGGTTGACTGCGAAACGACCGACGAAGTTGTTGCCCTGGTAAAGGACTACACAAAGTAGGGTTAACTAAGTGAATGTGGAAGCTTGGCTGGTGCCAAGCTTTTTTATTATTTAAGGGATTAGCGCGCGGATTTGCGGCACGGGATTGATAAAATGTTGCGTGGATTGCATGGAATTCATATAATTGATAGTAACTATTGATTTGTCAGGAAGGGGGGACGCTCGTGAAGGTTGGAATTTTCACGGATACCTATTACCCGCAAGTAAGTGGGGTTGCCACGTCGATTAAAACGTTAAAGAAGCAACTTGAGCGGCAAGGGCATACCGTCTACATCTTCACTACAACGGACCCAAACGTTGATAAGAATGTCTACGAACGGAATATCTTCCGGTTTACGAGTATTCCGTTTATTTCGTTTACCGAGCGGCGAATCGCGGTGCGGGGATTATTTCACGCATACCAGGTGGCGAAGAGACTCCAACTGGACATCGTCCATACCCAAACGGAATTTTCTATGGGGCTCATCGGAAAATTTGTGGCGCATAATCTTCGGATTCCTTGTGTGCATACCTACCACACAATGTACGAGGACTACTTGCACTACGTGGCAAACGGCAAACTGTTACGGCCGGTTCATGTCAAGCAGATGAGTAAGGTGTTTTGTGCGCATATGACGGGAATTGTTGCTCCGAGCGCGCGGGTTTTAACCACCTTACGGGGGTACGGAATAACCGAACCGATTACCGTGATTCCTACTGGAGTTGACCTGGAACGGTACCAGGAGGACGGGACCGTTGCGCGGCAACGGCTGCGGCAACAGTATGGACTTACGTCAGATACGCCGGTAATCTTAACGTTGAGTCGGTTAGCGCTTGAAAAGCATATTGATCGGTTAATTGCGGCGTTACCGCAAATTAAGGCGGCGGTTCCAGGAGTGAAATTAATGGTGTGTGGTGACGGCCCAGCGCGGGACGACCTGGAAACGCAGGTTGCAGCCCTTGGCGTGCAACAAGATGTCATTTTTACCGGCGAAATCCGGCATGCTGCGGTGGCGGATTACTACCACGCAGCCGATTTGTTTGTCTCAACATCGGAATCGGAATCGCAGGGGCTAACATACATTGAAGCGTTGGCGGCCGGGCTTCAAGTAATTGCCACGCATAGTCCGTATACCGATCAGTTATTGGATAATCCTGCCTTGGGAGTTCCGGTTGCGGGTCAGGACGAATTAGTTGCGGTTGTGCACCGGTACATGATGGGAGCAGCACCCCAAATGACGCCGGAAATCCTAAAACCAAAGTTAGCAATGATTTCGGCTGACCATTTTGGGGAACAAATCGTTGCTTTTTACCGGCAGGCGCTTGCGCAACCGGCCATTACTCCGGTTCGTTCCCGCCATAACGCCAATTCGTAATGGGGGATGAATGAATGATCCACGTAAACATGTTGTCATCGGCCACGCGGGTGAAAGGTCAGGGAGTCGGAAGCGCGTATACCGAGCTGGTTCGGCTGTTACGGACGTATCTTGCCGCAGATATTGCGGTGACCGAAAACGACTGGCATGCCAGTTCTATTACCCACTACCACACAGTTGATCCCCAGTTTTATTTATCAACGTTTGACCGGCGAAGGGGGCGCCTGATTGGTTACGTTCATTTTTTACCAGAAACCTTAGAGGGGAGTTTAAAGCTTCCGGGATTGATTGGAACAACGTTTGATAGGTATTTGATTAGTTTTTATAAACGGATGGACCGGTTGGTGGTGGTGAATCCCAGTTTTATTCCCCAACTTACCGCTTATGGGATTCCAGAGGAAAAGGTTCGGTATATTCCGAATTTCGTTGCTAAACGAGAGTTTTATCCCGTTGATTCTAACGAAAAGAGTCGGTTACGGCGCCAGCATCAGTTGCATCCTGGCAGGTTTACCGTCTTAGGGGTCGGCCAGGTTCAGGAGCGGAAGGGTGTTGGTGATTTTATTACCCTCGCAAAGCGGCATCCGGAAATTGACTTTGTGTGGGTCGGCGGTTTTTCGTTTGGCAAGATGACGGCCGGGTACACCCGCTTAAAGGAAGTTGTTGATAGTCCTCCTGATAACCTTTTCTTTCCGGGAATTGTTGATCGGGATAAAATGCGCGAATACTATAATATGGCGGATCTTTTTTTGTTACCGTCGTACAACGAGTTGTTTCCGATGAGTATTCTTGAAGCGTTTAGCTGTGGCATTCCCGTTCTTGTCCGGGAACTTTCCCTTTATCATGATATTATCAGTGGCTTTTACGCTGGTGCTGCTGATGTTGGGGAGATGGAGCAACAGATTATGGTGCTCCGGGATAATTCGGAGCGGCTGCGTGCGCTGCGCTGTCAGGCTGAAGCGGGAGCACGACAATATTCGGAGGACCGGCTAGCGACGGTATGGCGTGATTTTTACAGAGCGGAGGCGATGGAAGCCCATGTCACGGAAAAATAAGGTCATGCTGGCCATTATGCTCGCAGTTGGGGTAGCGATTTTTGCCTTTTCTATGCGAAACGTTTCGTGGCACCTGATTGCTGGTGATATTGCCCATCTTAAGTGGGGCTGGCTCGTGGTTGCCGTGGGTTGCATGGCTCTTTCATTATTCTTAGAATCGCTTGTTGTTCACACATTAGTCCGAAATCGGGTGGCCGCCCATTTTCCGTTGCGGGATGCAATACGCATTCCGCTGGTTGAACAGTTGTTTAACGGCATTACCCCATTTGCAACGGGAGGACAACCAGCGCAGGTATTTGCTCTCCTTCAATCGGGAGTAGAAGGCGGGCAGGCGACTTCGTTGCTCCTGCTTAAATTTGTGGTGTATCAGACGATGATTGTGGTTAACTTTTTGATTTGTTTGGTTGCTGGTTTTCATTACATTGCAGATAAAATCCATGTGATGACGGTGTTAGTTATTTTTGGCTTCTTAATACACTTTGCCGTAATTGCTGGGTTGCTAATGGTAATGTACTGGTATAACTTTACGCGTAAAGCTGTCCACTGGTGCTTGTTGCCGTTGAAGTGGGTGGTAAGTGCGGAGCGGTTTAGCCGGGTTCAGGAGTACCTGACCCTTAAAATTGATAATTTTTATCAGGAAAGTTTGCGGTTGAAGGCCCAGGGAAGATTGCTCGTTAAAATTAACCTATTAACGCTGTTGCAGCTGGCAGTTTATTACGTAATTCCGTACTTCATTTTACTTGCACTCGGGGTCAGCAATGTTTCGCTGATTACGGTAATGACGATGCACGTCCTGATTGTGATTGCAACGTCGCTTTTCCCAATTCCGGGTGGCGCTGGGGGAGCGGAATTTAGTTTTACCCTTGTCTTCTCGACCTTCATGGCAAGTCACACTAAATTAATCTTGGCAATGATTCTGTGGCGGTTAATTACGTATTACCTGGGGATATTTGCAGGGATGATTGCGTTTATGGTAAAACCGCGGCGGATCACGGCTCCGGAAAATTAAGGAGACAATTAAAATTATTCGAAAATGGGGGAGGCATTAGAAAAGATGCCTCTTTTTGTTTATAATTGACTGGTATTCACAGTTTTTCAATTACTTTGAATTGGAGGCAATCACATTGCGTTCATTAGTTAAGAAGGTTCGTGATAAGCTGAGTACGCGTCTGGGTTTCTTTACCATGGTGGTTTCCCTGTTTTGGATTACGTCGTACGTTGCTTACTGGACTGAGTTTAACCTGGGGGTATCCGATCCAATGCAGCAGTTCTTGCTGGTATTGAATCCCATTCCCTTTGCGCTGATTCTGTTTGGAATTGCACTCTTCTTTCGGGGGAAATGGTCGTACTGGATTATGTTGGTGATTGACTGGATTGAGTCAATCTGGTTATTTGCCAATATTGAGTACTACCGGGAATTCTCCGATTTTATCACGATGGGGGTTATTAAATCTGCGGGGGCAGTTTCTAATAACCTTGGACTAAGCATTAGCAAAATTATCCGGCCGTATGACTTCTTTGTATTCATCGGCGTGATTGTGCTAACGATTTTGGTAGTAACAAAGGCTATTAAAGTTGATAACCGTCCTGTTCGGTGGCGGCAGGGAATTATTAGTGTACTTGCGGGGGCGGTGTTATTTTCCATCGACCTGGGATGCGCGTACAAGGATCGGCCGCAGCTATTAGGGCGGACGTTTGATAACAACTACATTGTTAAGTATCTTGGAATGAACTTCTACGCCGGATATAACGCCTACACGACGCATCGGCAAACGGTAACACGAGAACGGGCATCAAGGAAGGATCTCAAGAAGGTTCGGAAGTACACGGAGTCCCGGTACTTACCGCCGAACGTACAGTACTTTGGTAAGGAACGGGGTAAAAACGTGTTCGTGTTCCACCTGGAAAGTTTTCAGCAGTTCTTAATTGACTATAAGGTTAACGGACGTGAAGTAACGCCCAACATTAATAAGTTCTACCATGATCAGCATACGCTTTCGTTTGACAACTTTTTTAATCAGGTTGGTCAGGGGAAGACGTCTGACGCTGAAACAATGCTAGAGAATTCATTGTACGGATTGCCTTCCGGTTCAGTAATGACTGAATACGGTGGGTCCAATACTTTTGATGCGGTTCCGGCAATCTTGGACCAGCACGGATACGCAACTGCTTCCTTCCACGGGGACGTGGGAAGTTTTTGGAACCGGGTAAATACGTATAAGGCTTGGGGGTACCAATACTTCTTTGATAAGAGCTACTATACCGACCGGAAGGGTTATGATATTGGGTATGGGCTGAAGGATAAGATTTTTCTGAAAGAAGAATCCCAGTACATTGAACAGTTACCACAACCGTTCTACGCCAAGATTATTACTTTGACGAACCATTACCCGTATGAGTTGGATAAGAAGAACGCATCGATTCCCAAGACAACAACCGGGGATGATACCGTTGACGGGTACGTTCAGACGGCGCACTATTTGGACCAGGCGTTTGGTGAATGGATTAGCTACTTAAAGAAGACGGGATTGTATAAGAATTCTGTGATTGTTGTTTACGGGGACCATTACGGAATTTCGAATAACCATAAGAAGCCAATTGCACAGTTATTAGGGAAGAAGAGCGTAACACCATATGACCTCGCGATGTTTCAGAAGGTACCGTTTATGATTCATGCTGAGAACCTTAAGGGGGGCATTAATCATACGTATGGTGGTGAAATCGATGTAATGCCAACGTTGCTGGATCTGCTAGGAATTCATGACAGGCAGTACATTATGTTTGGCCAAGATCTTCTTAACCCACAACATGATCAAACGATTGCGTTCCGGGATGGGGATTTTGTTTCACCAACTTATTCGAAGATTGGTAGCCGAATTTACAATAATCAGGGTCAGGTCGTAAATGATAAGTTGACGGCTGCCGAAAAGAAGCGGGTCGCTGAAATGCAAGAGGATGTTAATAAGCAGTTGACGTACTCTGATAAGGTCGTTTTAGGTGACCTATTACGGTTCTACCATCCGAAAGGCTTCAAGCAAGTTAATAAGGCTGATTACGCCTATAACTACGCTAAAGCAATGTCTGAGTTGCGGGAGAATAACAAGAAGCATCCAACGAGTTTGAAGGACAAGAACCACGGGGAAACGTTGGTTAATGACTTTTCAACGGATGCGCCTGAATTGAAGGGCTTAGATAATAATCAGATTTATAAGAATTGGGATAACGGGCAGAATTAGGTTGCCAGTTATGATTAATACACCGGTTTTGTCCGGGAGTTCTTTTATGAACTTACCGGATGAAACCGGTGTTTTGGTGTGGTTAATAAAAAGAAACGTGGAACGCAAAAAGTTGTTGACGATTATCAGATTGGCTGGTAAGATAATAACCGTTGCGAATGAGTGGCTGACCGTTATTAATTGGGACTTGACGCACGGGTTCTTTTCTCGCTATAATAGGTTAGTCGCTTGGGCGACGGTAGATCTTTGAAAACTGAACACAGTATCGACGAATTAAATGTGTAGGGCTCTTTTGAGCAACATAATTTAACGAAGTCAAACTTCGCTAGTAATAAATAATGAGTCACGAATTCAAAATGAGAGTTT
>NZ_JBJFZV010000007.1:0-56329 GCF_045033015.1 Ligilactobacillus sp. LYQ60 | reverse complement strand
ATCGACCAGCATAACCCGATTACAGCTTATAAGATCATCTTCTTTATCAGCGTGCTGGTTGCCGGGGCCGGCGTCGTTGCCGCTTTCGTTCTCATGATTGTGAACCGCAAGCATGACCAACAAAGGCAAAAAGCATAGGGCGGTAATAACATTTCCAAATAAAAAAGATAAAAAAATCCTGTGGCCTTCCTAAGCCACAGGATTTTTTATCTTATTTTAAAGCATCCTGCACCCGCTGCTTTAGTTCCGGTAAAACCTCCGCTTCAAACCACGGGTTTTTCTTCATCCACATTTGATTCCGCGGAGACGGGTGAACCAACGGAAAGTATTCCGGCAAGTAGTCCCGGAAATGCTTAACCGTGTTCGTCAACGTATCCTTGCTTTTCAAATCCAAATATTTCCGCAAGGCGTAATTCCCCACCAGCATCGTTAGTTGCAGATTCGGCATCGCCTTTAACAAGCGCGGATGCCATTTATCCGCAAACCCCTTCCGCGGGGGAAGATCGCCGCTCTTTCCCTTTCCCGGGAAATAAAAGTCACACGGAAGAACCGCAATTTTCCCGGAATGGTAAAAAGTATCATCCGACACACCCATCCACTCCCGGAGCCGCTTCCCGGACGCATCGTTCCAAATGATGTGAGTGTCCTGGGCCTTCTTTCCCGGCGCCTGCCCAATCACCAGAATAGTAGCGTTCGCGTCCACATAATATAGCGGATCAATGCCCTGCTTGGTGTACTCCGCGTTCTGCGGATCCGCCTTAATCGCTTCAAAAATAGCGTTTAATTCATCATTCATGTTACTTCACGCTTTCCACCATGTCCGCGTACATCGCTGTCATCTTTGCAATAATTTGCCGGCCGCGTTCTTGGAGCCGATCAACCCCGGCAAAGTCGCGCGGTGCCCGGTATACCAGTTTAGTCTGTTTCCCCATCCCGATTAACAAAACCTTAATGGGGAGCTCAAACGTAATCTCATCGTTTTCCTGCATCAAAAGCGTCCCTACCTTAGGATTTCCGAAAATAATTAGGCGGGTCGGGTTAATCTGCAAATCAACGGCCGTTGCCTCCGCCTGCTGGTCAATGTCATCAAACACCTTAAACCCGTGTTCTGCAATCTTCGTTAAAACCCCCGCGTATACCTCATCAAACTTATGGTTAACAATAATTGTTTCCATTCCATCCGCCCCTTACATTAAATCTACATCATCACGGTGTGCCGGCCGTACGACTACGCCCCGTCGCGGGTCCCGCCCCCGGGAAATTGTTGTTACGTAATCATTCTTAGCTAACGCCTGGTGAATAACCTTCCGTTCGCCTGCTGGCATAGGATTCAGGTAAACCGGCCGGCCGCTTGCAATAACATCCGCCGCCGTTCGCTCTGCCAGATGTTCCAGCGTTGCCCGCCGCCGTTCCCGGTAATCAGCAACGTCAAGAATAATCCGCAGGTGGTGCCGGTAACGGGCATCCACGTAGTTCTGGGCTAATAGTTGCAAAGCATTGAGGACCTTACCGTGCTTTCCGATCAATTTTCCCTCATCGGCTTCATCAGCAACAAACCGGTACGTAACCTGGCGGTGCCCAACGGTAACGTTTACTGTTGCAGGAACGCCCATCTGTGCGGTGACGGTAGCCAGATAGTTCCCCAAATCAGTAACCACCGCATCGCGGGCGGCTTCCTGAGAAGTTTGCCGGGATTGTTTGGAAGCTACCGACTCTTCTTGCAGTTGTGCTTCATCGGCGGCCTGCTGCTTCTCAGCAACCGGCTCTTGCGCTTCTTGCGTTGGTGCCTGAGGTTGCTCTCGCACCTCCATGGTAACGACCGCATCCTGGCGGCCAATTCCCAAGAAGCCCCGTTTCCCGGCCGTGACCACCGTAACCGTGACCTCGTCGCGCGTACATTTCAGCTGGGCCAGCCCAGCCGCAACCGCCTCATCAACCGTTTCCCCTGTAAACTCCATTTCCTTTCTCCTCCGTCTCTTGTATCCAATCACCACCATTGTAGCATAATGCACGGGTAACAAACCGGCGAAAACGGGCAATAATGAAGGTGCTTAGGATTTTCCTAGACGCTTCCACCCCCCTAAAAAATCGCTTTTTGCCGGCATGTGCGCTAAACTATTGGTAACTGAAGCGCTTTTATTTGGAGGCATGATTCATGACAGTAAACGAACAGCTAATTAAAGACGACTTATACATGGCCGTTAACGGCGACTGGCTTAAAACGGCCAAAATCCCCGCCGACCGGCCAACTACCGGGGGCTTTGCCACCCTGGCTGACAATATCGAACACCAGTTAATGGATGACTTTAGCGCCATGCTAGCCGGGACTACCCGGCCAACTAATAAATACCTCGGCGAATTTATCAAATACTACCGGTTAGCCGCTGATTTCGCTCACCGAAACAAAGAAGGCTTTGGCCCCGCCCTTGAACTCCTCGAACGGGTTAGCCACCTGCGGGACTTGACCGACTGGCAGCGCCAACTCCCTGCCCTCACTAAGGACGGGTTCCCGGCGCCATTCCAGTTCTTCGTGGAACCCGACATGAAGGATACCCAACACTACGTATTAAGCGTTGACGTGGGCTCCCTCATCCTACCGGATACAACGTACTATCAGGAGAACAATCCCCAAGCACCAGCCCTCCTAGAGACCTACCGAGCAATGATGCTCAAACTCTTTAAACTAGCCGGATACGACGACGACTTTGCCCAGGAAACCCTCGAACAGGCCCTCGCCTTTGATCGGTCCATGGCCCCGTACGAAAAGGACAGCACGGCCCGAGCCGACTACACTAGCCTGTACAACCCGGTTAACGCAGCAGAGTTATCCGCCTTTAGCGACCAGGTTGACCTTGTAGCGGACGCCGCCGCTCTTATCGGTAAGGCCCCGGATAAAATCATCGTAAGCGAACCGCGCTACTTCGAACACCTCGACAAAATCGTCAACCCGCAGACGTTTACGAACTTCAAGGGTTGGCTGTTTGTTAAAACCCTTCTCCGGGTCAGCCCGTACCTGACCGATGAAGCTCGCATTACCGCTACCATTTATAACCGCGCCCTCTCTGGAAGCAAGCAGGCAGCTAATCAGCAAAAAAGTGCTTACCGCTTAGCAAGCAATCAATTCTCCCAGGTTGTTGGGTTGTACTACGGTCACAAGTACTTTGGTGAACAGGCCAAGGCCGACGTTGAACAGATGGTTGCCAAGATGGTCGCCGTTTACAAGCACCGGTTAGAAAATAACGATTGGCTGAGTGCCACTACGCGTGAACAAGCCATCGTTAAGCTGAATAATCTCGGTGTTCAGGTTGGCTACCCTGACAAATTGGCGCCGCTTTACAAGCGGTTTGTCGTTCACGAAGGAGAATCCCTGCTTACCAATGCTTCCCGGTTTACCCGAATTGCTATCGAAGATAACTTCAGCCGCTGGGGCAAACAAGTTGACCGGACAGAATGGGAAATGGCAGCCAGCACGGTGAACGCCTACTACAACCCCTCATTTAACATCATTGTTTTCCCGGCAGCCATCCTGCAGGCCCCGTTCTACGGCCTTAACCAATCCGCCAGCGCCAATTATGGCGGAATCGGTGCGGTCATCGCCCATGAAATTTCCCACGCCTTTGACAACAACGGCGCCAAGTTTGACGAATGGGGTAATATGAAGAACTGGTGGACGGACGCTGACAAACAGCACTTTGATACCCTGGCCCAGGACATGATCCGCGAGTTTGACGGACTGACCACCCGCGCCGGTAAGGTCAACGGTAAGTTAGTCGTTTCCGAAAATATCGCTGACGCCGGGGGATTAAGCTGTGCTCTGGAAGCCGCCAAGGAAACACCGGACGCTAACCTGCGGGAATTCTTCATTAACTGGGCACGGATCTGGTGCGTGAAGTCTTCCCTGGAGCGAGAAAAACTTCTCCTGGCAATTGACGTGCACGCTCCCCAGGAACTTCGGGCCAACATTCAGCCACGGAACCTAGCGGACTTCTACACCACCTTTAACGTGCAGCCCGGCGATGGCATGTACATGGAACCAGAAAACCGGGTTAACATCTGGTAACTAAAGCCGCTTTCAAAACAAGAACGGGAGTGGTACAGGATGGGATGCTTTATCATCTCTTCCTACTACCACCCCCGTTTTACTTGACGCCCTTCAAAAAAAACCATACAATGAGGCGCGGTTTAATGCTTTTAATGTGGTCCCGTGAGACTCAAAAGACCGGTATTTATTGTAGGGTTTTCCTGTACGCACCGCTCCTGGGTTCACGCGACCAGGAGCTTTTTTAAAGGAGTGTTTTTTATGAGTAATAAACGGCGGGACATCGTGCTCGACGTCAACGAACGCCCTGGATTCGGTCAATGGGTGGGGCTTTCCATCCAGCACATGTTCTCGATGTTCGGGTCAACCGTGCTGGTTCCTATCCTGGTGGGATTAAATCCAGGAATCGCCCTGTTTAGTTCTGGGGTTGGGACCTTAATGTATATCCTGATTACTAAGGGGAAGATTCCAGCGTACATGGGTTCAAGTTTTTCGTTCATCGTGCCGATGATTGCCTTAATGAAAACGGTCGGCTACCCGGGGATTGCTCAGGGAACCATTGCCGTCGGGTGCGTTTACCTGATCGTATCACTGATTGTCAGCGTGATTGGGTCAGACTGGATTGACCGCCTCTTACCGCCGGTTATTGTCGGCCCAATTATCATGGTCATCGGACTTTCGCTTGCTGGAACGGCTGCCAAGGACGCAACGATTAATGCGACGGGACACTACGATCTCAAATTTTTTGCGGTTGCCCTGCTAACCCTGCTGGTTACGATCGCCTTTAACATGTTCATGAAAGGCTTCCTCGGGTTGATCCCGATTCTACTGGGGATTGTAGTCGGCTACGTAATCGCCGTTCTCTTCGGCATCGTGAACTTCACCCCGGTTCTTCACGCCCACTGGCTGAGCTTGCCAGCCTTCCAAATTCCGTTTGTTAATTACAAACCAAAGCTGTACTGGGGTGCCATCCTCAGCATGGCACCAATTGCCTTCGTGACGATGACGGAGCACATGGGCCACATCATGGTACTTAACCAGCTGACGGAGCGGAACTTCTTCAAAAATCCAGGACTCAACCACACCTTGGCGGGAGACGGAACCGCTTCTATTATCGCTGGGTTTGTCGGGGGCCCACCGGTAACAAGCTACGGGGAAAATATTGGTGTGCTCGCCATCACTAAGGTCCACAGCGTCTATGTGTTGGCCGGTGCCGCTTTATTTGCCATTATCTTTGGTTTCATCGGTAAGCTAAGTGCACTAATTGAAACCATCCCCAAGCCGGTTATCGGGGGGATCTCATTCCTGCTGTTCGGAGTAATTGCCTCCAGCGGCCTGCGCGTGCTGATTGATAACCGCGTTAACTTTGATAAAAAACGAAACCTGATGATTGCCTCAGTAATCCTGGTAATCGGAATTGGGAACGCCTACCTTCAGCTAGGGCAGTACCAGTTCTCGGGCCTGGCGGTGGCTGCGGTTCTAGGAATTATTTTGAACCTGATTCTGCCAAGAGAGGCCCGGAGTGAACAGGAAGCTCGCCAGCAAGATAGCGAATCAGACTAAATTTTAGGGGGTGGGACATAAGTCTCATCCCCTTTGTTTTTCCGTATAATCTGGTGCCCCCAATAAACAAAAATTACGGTAAATGTACGCCGATTGTTGAATCCGTCCTTCATAATTCGTGCGGCTTACCGCTTCCAGCATGTTCATTTTCGGCGTTTTACGCTCTTTTCTCTTTTCAGAATCCTTACGAAAGTACAAACGAACGTAAGGATTCATAAAAGCTCAGGGCTATTCGTGGCACTTTCAGTCAAACCACGTATAATGATGATACGGGGAATTCAACCCCGGATGTCCTGATAGAAAGAGAGTGATTTCATGACAACATCAGGCAACCAATCAACAGCGGACATTGTTCCCGCCCAGGTGGTCAAGCTCGGCAAGCACGCTCTTGTCCTCAAGACCGAAACAAATGAGTTCATTACCGTTACCCGACCGCAAAGTACTGCCCATGACGGCGTCTTTCTAAAGGTGATGCGCGATATCATGCACACGGGGCTATGGATCCCCGTCGACCGAAAGCACCGCCATATTCTTCGGTACGACTGGTTTGATACCCCTATTGAAAATTATAGCTTTTAACTAATAAATTAACGACCGCTATCCCCAAGGGATAACGGTCGCTTCTATTAAGCTGGTAAAAAAACCACCTATTAAATACAAAAAAATCAATATGCACCCCCAATTTTGAACAAAATAAATTCAATATTGGGAGTATACGGTTTTCAAAACAAGGCAAGATCAACACTTACCCTCTTCAATGATGATGAGCCCACGTCCGGGCAACGTGCGCATTCCGAAAATAGTGCATCGTCGCTAAATCATTACTCCGTAACAGCTCCTTGTGGTGGTGCCACTTCGTTACACGATAGAGGGTCCCATCCCCCTTACTCTGCGTCCACCCATACTCCCGTAACCAGCGGTGGTTGTGCACCGTTACGTTCGTCAGGAAGCACCAGTTGACCGTATCAGCCTGCATCGTTTCTGGATGATGGTTAGTGTCTGCGGCGGTATGCTGTTGGGCCGGGTGGGCCTGTAACATCGTCGCGTGCCCGTGTCCGTCGTTGGTTTGAAGTTGGTTACCGCGGATAGTCAAAGTCGCGCCGTCAGCTGTATACCAATTTCCCTGCATGGCCTGCGGGAAATTTGTTCCTGCCGGCGTGCCGGTGCTGCTAACCATTGCCGGGGTTACCCGGAAACTTGAGGACGCTTTAGGGGAAGAGTTTGCCTGAGCAGTTATCCCCCAGCCGAATAGCAGCCCACCGCTAATAACCCCCGCGACAAGGCAGTAGTGCTTTGTTATCATTCGCATCATCCTCCAAGTTCGTTATTCTTTCTTAATAAATCTGCTCCCGATTATAGCTCCTTTCGTTTATTGGCGCCAGCTCACGTTCACAAAGGATACCTTCCCCCAAAATAGGCGAAATGGAAACAATAAAAAAGGAGCCGCCTGCTGCACCTCCACCGTTAATTTTTATTACCGTTCACTAATCCGTATTATTCTCTCACTGTCGCTTTCGGTCGGAGTAGTCAAAAAATAATCCCCAAGTTTACGAATACCATCACCAATACAGCCAAACATTTAAGGGTTCATAAATGCGTCTACCTAAAGCATATAATTTTGGATTTTGTCTTTATATTCTTCAATTAATGAACTGTTATACTTCTTACTGCCCGCACTTTGTTTAACGTTACTCCATAAGATAGAAGCTACCTTCAATTTTGAACCAAATTTTTTAGAATTCTCATCATTAAAAAAGTCTTTAACAAAATAATTCCATTCGTACGTTTTTTCCTCTGGGTTTCTAATTTTACTAGAATTAAAATATGCATTAATTAAATCTTGAATGGTCGCCGCTTCATCTTGGTTTCTTTCGATTTCTCGTAATTTTATTGCCATGTTTTTCTTAAAAGAAAATTTTTCCAAGCCCAAATAATATTTAAAAAATTTTCGTGCTTCACCGTTTAAAGAAAAGCCTGAATTTAATATTTTTGTTTCTGGTGTCATTTCATCCCATAAAAGTTTTTTTGACGCCCTTTTCGGTCTCCTCAGAGGTTTGATGTCACTTAGTGGTGTACCTCCAAAATACTTTTCAATATATATTAAAAGCTCTGCCTTAGTCCCGTAAGAAGGCAACCCTTTTTCACTACAAAATCTTTGTAAATCTTTTTTATACCAATATTCTTTTTTTAGATTCTCTTTTGTGATTTTTATCATCGTTTCCCCCGGTTATTAACACGCGTTTACCAAAAACACGCCCAGAAATTTCTAGGCGCGTTTTTACTAAGCTTAGTACGTTGGTTATCATATTCTTGAAATTATAAAGGCAGGCAAACACACTTTATATCAGGCTCTTCCTTAAGGGCTTTTCTGTTCATCCTTTACCTTTTTTACAGATACATTAAAACTCCAAAGCCCCTTATACCGCGCATTTAAACGCCCCTAGGTAATTGAGAATTATAAATTCTTATCCATGTTAAACGTGAACTTCGATAATTCAATGCCCTTCATGATAAGCTTGTTCATCAGCTCCTTGGTCATCTTCTTCATCCTGGCCACGCTTTCGTAGTTCTTCTGTGTTAAGAACTCCGTTAATCTCTCGCCGTGCAACTTGGCGGCCTCCTTGTCAATCTCAGCAATCATTTTGCGATTGACGCGCCGACACTCAATCAGGTAATCGATATTATCCTGGATAAACTTACTGTAGTGACTTTCCACCAGCATTGACATGTGACGATACAGCCAGTAAGCAGAATCAGCATCAACGTCCATCTCAAGCGGCGTTTCTGAGAAACTCGGATCCGTGTCATTAGCGTTCGTGTAAAACGGAATGTACGGGCTGAATTCCGGGTAACCGATGCACAGCCACATGATGGCCTGCTGCTCTTCTGGCACATCGTTCCGCAGTTGGAGAACGTGGGAATTCTGCGTCCGGTTCAAGCCAATTGGCCGGTAGCGGTACTTATCGGCATCATCCCCGTGGCCCATTGGGTCGTATGGCGTCTCGTTGTAATGGGAACCGAGGTACATCTCAATATCGTCTGGAGTAAATTTATGGTTCGTCCGCATAATGAACGGTAATTCACCTGATTCTGGATCCTCCTCCAGTTCTGGGTTAAACAGATGATGCCCGTACCATACCCGTGGTGTATTGTAGTGGCGATCCTTCTCGTTAAACGTCCCGAAGATGTGGCGGAAGTTCCACCCTTCCTTGTCTGGATTAAGGTGGTGCTCCTCAACAAATTTCTGGATCCCGTCCGCCCACTGGAAGTTTTCCGTGTCGTTGAAGTCGACCTGCTGGATGGCCACCTCATTGGCTACCACGGCATAAGCATCATCCGGGATTCGCTGAGCAAGCCACAAGTGTCCCGTCACAATTTCCATGTACCATGCCTCGTTCTTATCAGCAAACAAAACGGAGTTGCCGGCCGGAGAACCATACTTGGAAATCAGTTTTCCAAGAAACTGAACGGCCTGCCGGGCAGAGTCGATGAACGGTAGCGTTACATTAACAATGCAATCCTCATCAAGTCCGTCCTTTACCAGCGGATCAAAGGCCAACGTCCGTTCATTCCCGTACGTTGACTCCGTTGCAGACATTGCAACGTTCTTTTCGTTAATCCCACTTTCTTCGTAGTAACCATTTTTCTTGTAGTCGACGTTCGGAACGGCGTTGTAGCGGTAGCCGTTTTCTGGCAGTTCCATCTCAAACCCGTTTAACCACGACCTAATCTTCTTTCCTTTCTCCCCGTGCCATGCCGGATGCATATAAAACCGTTGAGGGGTTAATGGTAAGAAGGTATCATCGTTCCGCGCGATCATCACGGAACCATCGATACTAGCATCCTTCCCCACCAGCATTGACGTGCAAGCGCGTTCAATTTCCATTGATATAACCTTCATTTCCCATTTAAAATTACCTTTATTCTAGCAGAGCGCCCCGGCAGGTTCAATTTTTCTCAGGGCAAAGGCCCGCTACAAAAAAATCACAAAAGAAATTGTACTTTTCCGCCAAAAATAGTACCCTACTAGGGTAAGAATTCTAAAGGAGTGAACACTAGTGGACAGAGTAGACGAGCAACAGCTTGCTAAGCTAAACGCTTTTGAAATTAGCAAGAAGATTAACAAGCTCGCACAGAATAACGATCACCACAACACCTCCCTGAACGCCGGGCGGGGCGATCCAAACTGGTTAAACACGAAGGCCCGGCTGGCATTTAACCGCCTCGTTGAATTTGGAATTACCGAAACCCGGCGAACGATTGATGAACACGACCTGGCCGGGTACACCGAAGCGGGAGGGATTGCCGCTCGGTTTAAGCGGTTCTTAAATCCTGAAGAACGCCCGAACGACAAGTTTTTGCAGTCGGCCGTGGACTATTGCGTAGATGAACTAGCGGCTAACCCGGACCGGCTGGTTAAGGAACTCACCGACGGGGCCCTTGGGAACAACTACCCGGCTCCTGATCGGGTTCTTCATTACACCGAGCGAATTTTAAACCGCTATGTTCAAAATGTGCTGTATGGCGGTGTCAACCTGGAGAACCACACGCAGATTTTCCCAACTGAGGGGGGAACAGCGGCAATCGTCTACCTATTTAACTCCCTAAAGGAAAATCACCTGATCCACCCCGGGGACAAAATTGCGCTGACCACGCCAATTTTTACGCCATACCTGGAGATTCCGGTACTCAACGATTATCAACTCGTTAAGATCAACCTGGTCGCGGATGAAACTACTAACTGGCAAATCCGACCGGAAGAACTGGAAAAACTAGCAGACCCTAACATCAAACTGGTGTGTGCAATTAACCCAAGTAACCCGGGCGCTAAGGCGTTTGACAAACAGGCGCTGGCGGCCATTAAGCGGGCCGTGGCCAAAAACCCGGACCTGATGATTGTGACGGATGATGTCTACGGAACGTTTGCTGAGAACTTCCAAACAATTTACAGCGTCGTCCCGTACAATACAATGCTGGTCTATTCGTTCTCCAAACTCTTTGGTGCAACTGGTTGGCGCCTCGGCCTAATCGCCATGCACGACGACAACGTCTTCGATAAGCTCGTTAGTGAGCTACCATCCGCACAACGAGCAGAGGTTAACGAACGGTACGGCAACGTAGTCTTGCACCCCGATAAAATGTCATTCATTGAACGGATGGTAGCAGACAGTCGGTCCATCGGGTTGTACCACACTGCCGGACTCTCTACGCCCCAGCAGGTTATGGAAGACCTTTTTGCCCTTACCCACCTGGTTGCCGGCAAGGATGATCAGTATATCAACGAATCACGCCGAATTGTAAGCGAACGGTACAATCGGTTATGCACCGCCCTCGGGATTAATCCGGATGAGAGTAAGGAAAATACCAAGTACTACTCCCTGCTCGATATTTATCAAATTGCCGAACATAAGTACGGTAAAGGTTTTCGAAAGTACCTCGAAGAAAACTTTGAGCAGATCGACTTCCTGGTTAACCTGGCAAAGAAAAACGGAATTACGCTGATGAACGGTCCGGGCTTTGGAACAACGCCGGGGAAGCTCCGGGTATCTGAAGCTAACCTGCCAACCCACGCCTATACGGTAATTGGGGAACAGATTCTTCAATTGTTAGCCAACTACCACGAACGGTATGAAGCAGCAAAGAAAAAGTAAAACTTATTAACTGAAACATTCAGACTGTGATGAGAATCACGGTCTTTTTATTTACGCCTAAAAAATAATTGTGAAAAAACTACTATTATTGCTAATATCGTCCTGATATTAGTCCCTGATACCGTGTATCTCACACATAGAAAGGGGTTTCATTTTTTAGTTGACTTTTTCACAATTAGGAATTATTATAATGTTATAATTTTTAAAAAAGGAGTTCTTAATCATGAAAATTGCAATCATCGGCGCGACTCACGCCGGCACATTTGCCGCGCAACAAATTTTAACGGACCACCCGGACTACGATGTTACGGTTTATGAAAAGAACGACAACCTCTCGTTCCTTTCGTGCGGCATCGCCCTGTGGGTGGGAAACCACGTTTCAAACCCCAAGAAGATGTTCTACTCCAGTCCGGAGAAGTTGGCAGCTTTGGGAGCCCACATGCAGATGCAACATGAGGTTCTCAGCGTAGACGTGGCCGCCCAGACCCTCCGCGTCAAAGATTGCATCAACGGTGAAGAAACAATGGCTGCGTACGATAAGCTCGTGATAACGACCGGCTCACTCCCAGTAATCCCGCCGATTGACGGAATCAACAGCAAGGGCGTTTACCTGTGCAAGGATTGGCACGACGCCGAAACGCTGAAGAACCTGGCACCATCAATTAAACGGGCCGTGATCATCGGGGCCGGCTACATCGGCGCAGAACTCTCTGAGCAGTTATCACTTGCTGGCAAAGACGTCACCCTAGTGGATGCCTTCCCGCGGGTTCTGTACAAAAACTTTGATAAGGACCTCAGCGATAAAATTGAAGCGGAATACCGTAATCACGGGGTGCGTTTAGCCCTCGGCGAAAAGGTCACCAGCTTTGAACAGCAAAGTAACCAAATTACTGTTCACACCGACCAGGGAGACTACACTGCGGACATTGCCGTATGGTGTGCCGGCTTCAAGCCCAATACCGCACTGTTTGATGGTCAACTCGCCATGCTTCCCAACCACGCCATCCGAACAAACGAATACATGCAAACCAGTAACCCGAACGTTTTTGCGGCCGGTGACGCCACTAACGTCTACTACAACCCGACCGGCAAGGACGACTACATTCCGCTGGCAACCAACGCCGTGCGCCAGGGAATGCTAATTGGTCAAAACATTGATCAACCAACCGTGAAGTACATGGGAACACAGGCCACTTCAGCGGTCGAACTGTACGGCTGTTGTATGGCCGCTTCAGGGTTAACCGTTGAGGGTGCCAAGATGCGGGGGTGCAAAGCGGACGCCGTCACAATTGAAGAGCCGTACCGGCCAGAATTCATGACGTCTACCACTAACGTTACTTGCCGTCTCGTATGGGATCCGGTTACCCACCGGATTCTCGGCGGCGCCGTCTTCAGCAAACACGACGTTTCCCAGTCAGCCAACGTCCTCTCGCTGGCCATCCAAAATAAGATGACCATTGAGCAGCTAGCCATGGTTGATATGTTCTTCCAGCCCAATTTTGACCAACCACTTAACTGGTTGAACAACGTAGCCCTCGCCGCAATTAATAAGGCAAACCAAAAATAAAACATTAATAAAAAGAATACAAAACGGGGTGGTGCTTTTCCACCCCGTTTTTCTATCCTTGTTTTACTGGTTAGTATTCCTGATCTGCGCCCGTTCGGTTGTAGTAATCCACTGTCATCCCGTTATCTATCAAGGACAATCGAGTAACACTACCATTTTTAGGATAATCCGCCAACACGTCAATGGTACTAAAACGATCCACGATGCTAGCAATCGTATTACTGTGCGTTACCACTAAGATATTTCCCCGGTGATAATCGGCCCGTAACTGGGCAAAACCGGCATCAACTCGCCGCCAGTACTCCGTATGATCTTCCGCAAAACGGTACGGGTCCGCCACCTTCATTAGGTCCTTCGCTTCGTCAAACGACTTAGCTGCCACAATTTCTTTGAGGGTTGTTATTCCTAGTTGGGCGCCGACTAGCCGCCAAGCCAACTGCTTATCCATTCCCTCAAAGTAGCCATAGTTTTGCTCCCGGAACGCTGAAAGTTGAACCTGTCCGGCCGAATCAGTCGTCAGGTTTTCTTCAAGAATCAGTTGACAGGTCTTCGCTGCCCGTCCAAGATCTGAACTATATGCCCCGTCAAAGTGAACGTTACGCAGCCACTGCCCAGTTTGCTGCGCCCCAGCAATTCCTGCCTCCGTCAACGGGGTGTCTGACCACCCCTGCATCTTATTCATTAGGTTATACAGTGTCTGGCCGTGCCGGACAAGGTAAATGTGTGCCGTCATGATTAGTCCCCCGTACTCTGATTTTGATTATCAGCATTCTTACCGTATTGTGATTCAGGAAGCAACCGGTTAGCGTAACCATTGACTTCATCCTGCTTCTTCTTGGTATTGTAGTAATCGTTAATCAGCGTATCCAGCCGCACGCTAACGGTTCGCATCGGCGCGTCCGCAACACAATCAGCATTTGACACATCCACGTACTTAATCACAACGTTTTCGCCCTGTAACTGGAAGTAAAGATAGCTAGTCGGATCCCCATTAGCTGTTACGTAACTAAAGCCATTTAAGTCACTCCCCGGGGCCGTATTCGGCTGGTCACTATAGTACATGCTACCAGCTGCAACCCCCTGCTTAAACCAATTCGGGTATTTTAATAAGGCCACTAACGTTCCCAACTGTTGGGTCGTCAGGTGAACGTGCTCTGGGTTCACTGCTACCGCATTACTACTGCTACTACTTTGCGTTGCCTGGCTGTTATTCAGAACAATCTGCTTGCTTTGGTTATGCTGTTCCGGCTGCGCCTGCTGGTGCGTCGGGGTATCATGATGATGACTTTCATGGTGACTAACCTGTTGCCCACATCCCGCTAAAAGCAGGCTAACTCCAAGACCCAGGCCCAAAACAACTGCTCGTTTTTTCATATTCCATCCTCCCATTCCTTTTCAACTTCCCCTATTTTATTACTAACCGAAAGGAACTGCACTAATGTTAATTTCACAAAACCAGGTTACTTAAAAAAACTAACTGGTCGGCAAACCAGCTAGGGCATAGTCACTACGCTATTATCCGTACTTTATCTCAGCCATAAGGTGTCATTTTCGGCTTTAAAACCACCATTTCTGGTGGAATCAATTACTCCTTTATCCCAAGGAATGTAAGCAACAAAATTATGCAAATTTATTCATTATATAAATAAAAATTCCAATCAAGGCTTTCTTTAAAATTTTCTAGTTAAGATTTATCAGTGAATATACATCGAATGTATGAAACTTTCCGTTGACATATTTATCATCTTCTAAAGTTCCCTCATATTTAAAACCCGCATTCCGTGCCACGTTTATACTCTTCACATTATCTGGTTCTACTTGAATTGTTAACTTATGCAAATTCAATTTCTCAAAACCATATAATTCAATTTGTTTTACACTTTGACTCATTATTCCTTGACCAACATATTCATTACCTAACCAGTAGCCAATATCCGCATGCTTATTACGCCGATCAATATCATGTAAATCTATCATACCCACAACGTTATTATTCTTTTCTATTACAAACGGGTACATTGTCCCTTTTTCTAATCCTTTAAGGGCATTTTTTACAAAGAAAACTTCATCTTCTATTTTTTTTACTTCTAATGCCCACGGTAAAAATTTCCCTATTGTTTCACGTGAATTATTAATTAAGTTAAACAGCGACCTCACATCTGCTTTTGTAATTAATCTAATTTCACATTCATTCATAAAATTAACTCCCTGATATTAAAAAAACTTGATTAAAAATATCATAATCAAGTTTCTTGGCATTATTTTGGCATCCTTTAGCCGATATCGGCTACAATTCCATTCAATAATTAAAATTACTGCACATGCCTATTTTTCAGCCTTATTAAATCAATATTTAACTTTTTAAGGCTAACCGCAACTATTCGTACTCAACTATATAAATTTATTTGGATCTAATAACGACCTAGATTTTAAACTTCTTGGCATCATTTTAGAATTTTTGAAATAAAAAACCAGAAAAAGCTAGTCAAATACTAAATCATTAGTGTATAGCTTTTTTTAGTGCTTCTCTTAATTCTTTATCACAAGCATATATATATAAACCATCTGTTCCTCTAGTCATTAAAACTCGTAATTCATTTCTAGAAATTATATCGGTAACATTTATTTTAGTGTTATCTCGCAGTGTACGCTTACCGTTCATCTTATCCCAATATCGTTTGCTTTCATCAAACCATATTTCCCTAGTTTCTTTTTTGTATCTTATTGAAGGACCTAAAATAACTCCCGCATAATTTAAATCAAATCCTTGAATAGTAAAAGTTGATCCAACTTCATTAATTGTGTAATCTTTTTCAGCCCAATCTAACGCATCATATTTCCTTTTTTGTCTTTTTTTAAGCTTATTTTTCATATCCATATGATATATTTGTTCGTTCCATGGCATACTCCAATCTCCAATCTGGACTTTCCAGTATTTTTGATCTTGTGGAGCCGGTTTATCTTTAATAAATTTCCAATCATATGTTGCTATTACTCTAGATAACGGCGTTCTCTTATTTAAAGCCTTTTTAATAATGGCTTCATGTAATAATTCAGGCGAATCAAAAGTGCGGATTTCATAATTACAGCTATCTCTATGATTCTTAAGATTTAATTCCCCTAACTTTTTTTCTTTTGATAAATTATCAATCCATTCTAAGGTTTTCAAATCGCAATCCATTCTTAATTGATTTGTCATTTTAATATAATTATTATCACCATTAGCTACATTAGGCCCTTGAGATTGTGCTTTTTCTCTTTTTTTCTCCATGTACTCATTAACATATAGTTGACGCTTATCTAAAATTTGATATTCATCAAACATTATAACCGTTACTCTAGATCGCTTCATTATTTCATCTAACTGTGGCTTACTAAAATTAGAATTATACGCTTGGTTTGTCTGATTCCATAGAAGATGAGCTTCATCCACAAATACTAAATCAACAAGTTCATCTTCATTAGGCAGATATTTACCACTAGAATCTTGTACAGAATGATTTTTTAAAAATGTTGTGGGAACTTGAATTATATCATCAGAATAACCTAATTTTTTAGCCATATTTTTATATACATTTCTTTGTTCCTCTTGATTTATAAGCATATAGCATTTTAAATCTTTAAATAAATCATTATCTAAAATATCATAAAATGTACTACTAGTTAACACCGTTTTCCCCGTGCCAGCTTCTCCTTCTACAAAAATAAGCTGCTCTTTTTTATTAGATAATATCGCATCAACCGTTCTGTCTATAATTAATTGACGAGCTTGTTTTTGATCATCCGTTAAACGATGATTTGGTGATGCTTTATATATTGCAGATTTTTGTATAGCTGACTCTGATAAAAATAATTTATTATTATCCTTTTTCAATCCTTTCCAAATAGAGCTAAATATTTTATCTAAATTTTCATCTCCGGCATAGTTTCCTTGTTCATTTCCACGTCCATTATATGTATGAGTAGTTTCCATAGCTAAGCAAAAATCTATAAGTTTATTCTCGATATCCAACGTTAAAGACTTATTAAAATCCTTGTGTCCAAACAAATAAATCGTTGGTATTACTGGATTACCTTTATCATCAATATCCTCTAACAAATGATGTTGCCAATTACCATTTCCACGTTTATTCTTAGGAATTCTTGCGGCTGCCCAATGTTCTTTAGTTCTAGAGATAATATCATTTGTTTCTCCTATATATATGCTCCATTGATTGTTGAAAATATCTGTTTTACTTCTCCAAACATGTATATATATAACTGGATAATTTAATAATAGATCAGCATCGTGTCCTTTTTCTCTTTTAATATCTTCAGCCAAATGATCTAAATATCCTTGTACTTCTTGTGTTTTATATACTATTAAATTATTTAATCCTCCCATACTATATCTCCTAATAATTTAGTGTATTTTGATACTTAAATTTTTCCTTGTTCTATTTAAAGTCCCAATTTCTATTTTTATTGTATTGTAATTTTGCTTCGATAATTTCCATAGGATCTATCTTTAATTTGTCGCACATGTAAAAAAGATAAATTAAGGTGTCAGCAATCTCTCCTTTTAAATGTTTTTCTTCCTCTTTTGTTAACTGAGTATCCGTTTTTTTCCATTGGAATATCTCCATGATTTCTGAAGCTTCAATATTTACAGACTCTGCCAAATTTTTTAAATTATGATACTTATCCCAACCTCTTTGTGCTTTAAAATTTATGAGATCCTTCATCACTCTTTTATAATCCATTTTTTCTCCTTAAAACATATTTATTAAAAATTTTTATAATTTTATTTTAAACGCTTAATGTTCTTATGTCAATATCTAAATGAAAAACTCGCAAGTTGTATATTGAATAAAAATGAAGATTACTAATACATTGGTATCCTTATCCACTTTTACACTTGTCTATCTTTCCCCTATACCTATTTTAATAATAAAATTGCTGGTACCTTAGTACCCTATTTACTTTTATAACAAAGATTATTAATACTTTAATACTCTTGTATGTTTATCTACTTCTCTACATTTACTCTTATACCCCAAACTATCATTACACTAATATCCTTATCTACTTTTACCTTTATCTACTTATCTCCATTTGATTTCCTGTAAACCATATCAGCTACTATTATCTTGCAGAACAAAAAACCTAACCGGTTAGACGAACACAATTAGATTTAGAAAACATATGATTTTATATTAACTTCTTATTGCAAAACATTGCTGCACCATTTCGTTGAGTGTGGCACAACGTTATTTACGTGGTAGATTAACAAACGATAACGAGTCGCTATCCAGTTATGTATTCAAATCGTCCAATAGTCTTAGACAACCTGTTGGGCGTATTTTTACTTATATAGCTAAAAATTTATCTTATTAATCAACTTTGCATTCTCCCTCATTTCTTTGAAGTCATTCACACTTTGATTATCAAAAACATCATCAAATCTTACAAAATTTTTTTGATAATCGCTTTCTAATATTCCTTTTACCTTTTGAATGCTTTTTTATCGTCAGCTTCTTCTAAATGACACTTTGTTGGTGCACTCTATCTTTTTGCAAAATCAGAAATAAGCTTTGCTCTTTCCCCATCTTTTTGTACCTCAAGTTTAAAATCTATACAGTCTTTGTTCAAACAACTATCTTGAGGATCACATACAGTTAGATAAACACGTCCTGTATGAATATTTTCATCATACTTGATTCCCATTTCTTTAGTTGGAAAATGTCTCTTTTTTAGATAATCAAAGTTTTTAATGATATATTCCAATGATTTGATGGCTTCTTTTTTTGAGGAAATTCAACTTTCTTACATTCTTTTAAAACCGTTTCAATAGATTTCTTAATTTTAAAAAATTCTCTTTTATCTTTACCAGGCAATTTGATTAAAAACATTGGCTTTAAAATCGTATCAATAATAATTTCATCCTTACCCTTACTTAAAGCCATCTGTTTATGCTTTGAATTGGAATCTATCTTAGGTGTAATAAATACTAAATATTCTTTTTCATCTTAATGTAAGCTTGTTGTGCTTTTGCTAAAGTATCGTTATCTTTATTCATTTGGCTTTGAGCATAATTTAATGCTTTAACTGCATCATTATATGCGTCTTGTGCCTTTTGAATTTCTTCTGGACTAACTTGAACTTTCCTCAATTCATCAAACTTGGCTTGATCTTGTTCAAGTTTTTGTTGTAATGCCGTTGGAGTATCATTCTTAATTTGTTCCTTATCTGCATTAACTTGGCTTTGCAAATCATTAACTGTTTGTTGATCATTAGCAACTTGTTGTTTCTGTTGTGCTAATTGATTTTCCAAGCTATTCTTTTGATTTTGCAGATCACTTGTTGATGGAATATCAACTGGAGTTGATTGATATGACTGTGTATCTGGACCGAAGCAGAAGTAAACATTCCCATATTTTTATTCATTTTAAAAAACAAATTTTCTTTTTGCAAGCTCTTGCAATTAGCTTGCTTTGGTATTTTTATTGCAAAGAAACGGCCACCATAATTTTTTCCAAAAATTATTCGGTGACCGTTCTTTGCTAACGAATATTTTTAATAAGTAACTGGTTGGTTAATCGCTTCAATTAAATCAGTTTGAATTAACGGAGCCTTAAAAGGACTTACTGGACCATCATTGATACTAATTAAACCTTGTCCTACTGCATTGCCTAACGGCACTTCAATAATGCAATCTTCAAATAAAAACTTTCTTGCACTTGGTGTACTATTTTCAAGTAAAATTTTAATTCCTAATTGCTCTCGAATTTCCGTTGGAATATTATTGGCATTTGCTTGTTGCACCCCAACCAGCAAATGGAATTTCGCCTGTCTTCCAAGTAAAGCTAACTGTTTTAAATCATTTAACAACTGTTGTTGTTCTTTACGATCTAGCATTGACTTCAACGCCGCTAATTCATCGACTACTACTAAGTGTGATACTAATTGAATATTTGCGTTTTCTTTGTATCTTCGTTGGACTTCCTGCATCTCCTTAACCGTATCATGAAGGACTTTTAACATTTGATCCTTTTGATCGGCAACTGTTATTGCTTAGTATTTTTTATCTTAGCCAAATCTAATTGTTTTGGATCTAGAATTACAATATCCCATCCATTCTTTTTAGCATTGGCAATTAAATACTCAATCAGCATCGTTTTCCCTGAACCGGTGGTTCCACTTACCACACCATGATATTCTTGATCCCAATCAATGATATGATTTTGATCTAAAATAACCTTTGCTTCATGGTTAACTATATTCGCCGTTCTTTGAATTTTAATTTGGTTATCGGCTTGAACATCATTTAAGGTATAAATCATTGAATTCCCTGTTTGAGATAACGCAACATCAGTTACCACATAATTTCGATTAAGATACTTTAACTGACTGGTTAATTGTGTATTAATCGTTTCACTATTCAAAAAACCATTAAACTCTGGAAGTAATTCAATTTCAATTTGTCCTTTAAATCCATGATTATGATTAATGTATAATTAACAAATGGAACTTTTATTTTCCCTCCTCGTCCATATTGATACACACCAACAATCCGATCAACTTCATCTTCCAATAACTTTTTTACTTGCCATAAAATTAACCATCTTTGTATTGAATCACTTAAACCACTATATTTTTTAAATTGTAATTCTTCAACAAAGTGAATCAAATGGTCAATTTCTAAGATTGACCAAAGCGCAGTTAAGGTTACGATCCTCCACTACCCGCCTAAATTAATTAATATAATTAAAGTGCCAATGGCACCTAAACCCCAACTCCATTTAAAATGGCTTTCTTCGTTTAGATCATATACCTTACGGTATCTCAACATATCATTTTTCATATCGCACATAACCTCCTGATTGCCCTCCCTCACTAACCCATAACGATTTATTAAAACTTCAAGTAATCAACAATTTTGCAATTTACAGCTTTAATTGAATAAGATACGTAACCCTTATCTTTAAAACTATACGGAACAACAGATACTTCTGAAAATTCCACAATATCATCAACCTTGATATCTTGGTTAAAGTCCAGCGGTAACTTAACATCTAAAATTCCATCAAATTTAGTAAAGCCTTCTAACAGACCTTTCGGTCGAATTCCAAGTACTTTACATTCTGGCTCACTAGTTTGAAACTTATTCTTTGTCTTTAACCCACGAACTACGACACCTTTTAAATTAATTACATCTTAATTATTGAAATACAATTTCGACATTTAAATGTCCTCCTTATTTATTTGTTGAATTTATTATTAACTAATCATCAAAAAGAAAGTTTAAAACATAACGAAATCTATTTAAGTGAAACTATTTTGGACATAATAGAAAGCCCTAGTCGATTTCTCAACTAGAGCTTCTTTTCTTTGGCATCATTTTGGCACTTTTTAACCGATATCGGCTATAATTCCATCCAATAATTAAAATTACTGTAAATGCCTATTTTACTAAGCCTTATTAAATCAATACTTCACTTTTTAAGGCTACCTGCAACTATTCATATTCGATCGTTGCCGGCGGCTTACTCGTCACGTCGTACAGAACGCGGTTAACGTGGTCGACTTCGTTTACAATCCGGACCGAAATCTTCTGCAGAACGTCCCACGGAATCCGGGCAAAGTCAGCCGTCATTCCGTCAATGGACGTAACCGCCCGGATGGCAATGGCATAGTCGTACGTTCGACCATCGCCCATGACCCCAACGCTCCGAATTCCCGGTAGAACGGTAAAGTACTGCCAGATGTCTTCTTGTAACCCGGCGTTCTTAATCTCTTCCCGGAGGATCGCATCACTGTCCCGAACAATTGCGAGTTTCTCCGGCGTAATGGCCCCAACGACCCGAATTCCCAGACCCGGTCCCGGGAACGGCTGCCGCCATACCAAATCATGCGGTAACCCCAGCTTTTCACCCAGTTCCCGAGCTTCATCCTTAAAGAGCGTCCGCAACGGTTCAATCAGCGTAAACTGCACGTCCTTTGGTAAGCCCCCCACGTTATGGTGGGACTTAATTGTCTGGGCTGTATCCGTTCCACTTTCAATGACGTCCGTGTACAACGTCCCCTGCGCAAGGAAGTCGGCATCCTTCATCTTTGCCGCCTCAGCGTTAAACACCTCAATGAACTCATTGCCGATAATCTTCCGCTTCTGTTCTGGGTCAGTGACCCCCTCAAGTTTGGATAAGAACCGGTCTGCCGCATCAACCTTGTTAATCCGCACGCCCAAGCCCTTATTGAGCGCCGCCATGACCTGGTCCGCCTCGTTTTTCCGCAGCAAGCCGTGATCCACAAAAATGCACGTCAACTGGTCGCCCACTGCCCGGTTTAACAGAGCCGCTGTCACGCTGGAATCAACCCCACCAGACAGCCCAAGAATGACCTTTTTTTCGCCGACTTCTGCACGAATTTTTGCCACCTGCATGTCGATGAAGTCGTCCATCGTCCAGTTGGCCTGCGCGCCACACACATCAAACGCGAAGTGGCGGAGGATCTCGTTACCGTGAATTGTGTTTCGCACCTCAGCGTGGAACTGGATTCCGTACAGCTTCCGTTTTGAATCCTGCATGGCTGCAATCGGGCAATTAGCACTCGTCGCCACTGCCGTAAAGCCGGTGGGAACCTGCATTACCAGGTCACCATGACTCATCCAAACAGTCTGTTGCCGGTCCATCCCAGTAAATAACGCCGCATCATCGCACGTTACCGTAATGTCAGCCTTCCCGTATTCCTTATTATCCGCCGGTTCGACATGTCCGCCAGGAAGCATATTAGCCATTAACTGCATCCCGTAACAGATCCCCAGCACCGGAATCCCCAAGTTGAAAATTTCCGGATCCACCGTGAAGGCCCCGGGATCGTTTACGCTATCCGGTCCCCCGGAGAAAATAATCCCCTTAGGAGCTAGCCGCTTAATCTCCGCCGCCGTCGTCTTGTGTGACATCAACTCGGAGTAAATGCCAAACTCGCGGATCCGCCGGGTAATTAGCTGATTATACTGACTCCCAAAATCCAGCACGAGGATCTTATCGAATGATTGCATATCATGCGCCACGCTCTTCACCTCATTTTAAAATACTTGCTCTCATTGTACATACAAAAAAAAGCCCGGTCAACGGTAATCCCACCAAAACCCGGACATTAATCGGTATTAATTATGCTTTTCGGATTAATAGTTCGGTTACACGGTGCTGGCCGTCCTTTGACAGGATAAGGTCCGCCCGGTTTCTTGTCGGCAAGATATATTCGTGCAGGTTTTTCAAGTTAACGTCCCGCCACACCCGTTTTGCCATCGCAAAGGCCTCCGCCCGTGGTTCCTGCGTATACTGGTAGTAATAGTTATGCGGATCCTTGGCCGCCATTTCCAACAACATTCCAAACCGTTCGAGATACCAGCGCTCAATATCATCCTCTGCCGCATCCACGTATAACGAAAAATCGAAGTAATCGCTTACGTAAACCCGCTCACTTGGTGGCAACTGAAGAACGTTAATTCCCTCTACAATCAAAATGTCAGGGTGATCAACCACATCGAACTTCCCCGGCACCACGTCACTGAGTTCGTGCGAATATACCGGTGCTTGGACCCGAACCCCGTTTTTAATATCATTCAGGAAGGTAATCAGCCTGGGCATATCATAACTTTCCGGAAATCCCTTACGGTCAAACAGCCCCCGCCGGTTTAACTCAGCGTTCGGATAAATGAACCCGTCGGTGGTAATCTGTTGCACCCGTTTGTCCGGAAAAACCTGCCGGAGTAGCAGATTTAACAGCCGAGCAATCGTACTTTTCCCAACCGCAACTGACCCGGCGATCCCTAAAATAAACGGGGCGGGTGCCGGGGTAATTCCCAGTAAAGCTGCTTGAGCTTGTTGGTGCCGCCGCCGTTGACGAAGTTCCATCCCCAAAAGTCGCACTAATGGCAGGTACACCTCCCGCACATCCCTTAGTGATAACTGGTCGTTAACCGACCGGATCGCCGCAAGCTGCTCATTAGTAAGTGCAATTCGCGCAGGCACTTCTAATTGGGCCCATTCCGTCCGGGAAATTCGGTAGTAATTCATTTCATTTTGCATCGCCCCGTTCACCCCCTATTGACGGGCATATTATACCACTCTCCTTTCCCCGAAACGAACCCCAAAAGGGGTAGTGCTTCCCTCCTAAAACGCATATAATAGGAATGCAACTTTTGACGGAGGGACCACAATGATTCGGATTGTTCTTTTTGGGGATAGCATTACCGCTGGTTATACGGACGGCTACCCGTCCAGTAAATTTTCGGACATGCTAAAGGCCAAACTTGGCCGCGAAGACGTTTACTGCTTTAATCGTGGCTTACCGAACAGTACCATTACAGTCGCACTGGAACGACTCCAAGCAGATGTTCTTACAATTGAGCCAAATTACGTGGTGCCGTTCTTTGGGCTGGCGGACGCCCGGCAAAAACAATCCCTTCCAGCATCCACATTTGCCGTGGCCCTCACAAAGCTTGTCCGTCAGATCACCCCGGAAAAGTGCCTGTTAATCACACCGGGGGTGGTTGCAAAAGATTCCCCCGTTAACGTCCGCCTCGAAGAGTACGCTCAAGCTACCCGACAGGTTGCCTCCACCACTCATTGTGATCTCATTCCGTGGCACAACCACATGGCAGCTGCACCAAAGAAAATGCTCCAAGCAGATGGAATCCACTACTCTACCCTAGCGTACGATGAACTAACCACCATGCTAGCTACCCGGTTTAAGCAACGCCTAGCCAGCTTCAATATGATTTCATCAGCCCGTCAATTTATGGGGAAGCGACAAAGCCACGATAATAATTAATTAACGTGATCAACTAAATATAAAATAACAAGGAGGGCGGGACAATAGTCTCAGCCTCCTTGTTATTTATGAATAATCGAATGCTAAAATAACTACTCGGTGCCCTATACTGGCGTTAGCCCGCGTCTTTCACCACGCCGGTTTAACGTTTTAGCACGCCTTTTCTTATCAAATTTGCTTTACCTGGTAACGAGTAGCCTCCACCCGCTCAAATAACGGGCTCGGGGTTCCCGTTACCGTAATCATCAGCCGGTGCATCGCTCGCGAACAAATTGTGTATACTAACTGGCGGTCTGCCTCATCATGGTAGTTATCCGCGCTCGCATCCCACATAACTACCGCGTCAAACTCTAACCCTTTTGCCAGGTACGCTGGTACAATAATCGGGCCGGCAACCAGCCGCTGGTTCTCCGTCTTAATAACGGTCGTAGTCACTCCTGCCTGTTTGAGGTGGCTTGCCAGCCACCGAGCCTCCTTCAGCGTTCGGGTAACCACCGCCGTTGTTTCCTGCCGTTTGTGGTTCTGGCACAAGGTTGCAGCTACCCGGGTAACCAGGACATCCTTCCTTTGCCCTATCACCATTTCAGGAACGGGGCCCTGCCGGTCGAACGCCTCAATGCGCTCCCCGTCAACTAGTAGTTCCCGGGTAAAAGCCGTTAGTTGTTTAGTTGACCGGTAAGATCGCGTTAACTGAACCACCTGAGTTTTTTCCGGATTAAAGAGGGGCCGGAGCTGTTCGAGAAGGGTCCGGCTATTTTCATGTGTGAGAATTGACTGGTTTAGGTCACCTAGCATGGTAAACTTTGCTCGTGGGTACAACTCTTTTAGGTACGCCAACTGGTAAGGCGTATAATCCTGAATTTCATCGATTAGGACGTGGCGCATCTTCCGCATCCCGTGCCGGCCTGTAATCAAGTCATACAAGTCCAAGTACGGGGTCGCGTCTGCAAGGGCGAGGTGCTGGCGCCGGAAAGCCATAATGGTCCGCTGCCCCGCTTGCATCCATTCCGCCGGTGATAGGTGCCACTCCTGTAGGTTAACCAGCCGCGGAATATTTCCCAAAAAATTAACGTACTGCGCGGTTACGTCGATGAAGCGGTTATTCCGAATATCGTCCGCCACCGCCGTAAACCGTTGGGTCACAAATGCTTCTGTTAAAAACTTAAACTCAGCGTCCCCGTCTTCAAAGTCCCGGGGATGATCCCCGTACAGGGCGTTTAATGCATCCTGATCAAGTCCTTGGACTGCCTTTTGGACCGCATCGGTCTTAGCCGTCCGCTTAATTTTTCGCTGAAGCCGCCGGAGGAGCTCTTCCTTCGTCGCAAGCAGTCGGTTGCGGAGATGGTAATTTTCGTTAAAACCATAATAGATTTGCGCGATTATTTCCGGGGAAAAGATTTCTTCTCCATCCAGACAGAGGCCAGTAAACTGCATCCCCCTCTGTTCCAACAGCGTCGCATACTCGTGAAGAACCCGCATAAACTGCAAGCTCTCCTTTAGGCGGTTTACCCGTAGCGTTACGGAATCATCCTGCGCAGTAAACCGCTCCTGCAGCGTTTCAACCCGTAAATGGGGCACACGCCGTTGAAGCGCCTGGTAGTAAGTCATTTGCTCCATGTTATGCTCCCCCATTTCCGGGAGCACGTGGTCAACGTAATCGTTAAAGAGTTGGTTGGGGGAAAACAACACAATCTGCTTAGCAGTAATTTTTCCCCGGTACCGATATAACAAGTAAGCGACCCGCTGCAGAACCGCTGACGTTTTTCCCGAACCCGCAGCTCCCTGAACAAAGAGCAGATCTGCCGTGGTGTTCCGGATAATCCGGTTTTGTTCGTGCTGGATTGTCGTGACGATCCCCTTCATTTTAGTGCCCGAATGCCCCTGTAAGGCCGTCAGTAGCATCTGATCGCCAACCGCTTCGTCCGTGTCAAAAACCGCGGTAATTTTACCGTGTTTAACGTTAAACTGACGCTTTAACGTCACCGTTGCTTGTTGCTCGCCCACCGGCGTTTGGTAGGTCACTTCCCCGAGTCCGCCATCGTAGTAGAGATTGGCCACTGGGGCTCGCCAATCATAAATTAGGAAGTGATCCGGTGTTTCTGCAAAGGATGCTAGTCCAATGTAGATTGTTTCCGGCTTTGGTTCGCCCTCTTCCTGAAAATCAATCCGGGCAAAGTAGGGATGCTCCGCCAATTTTTCTAAAATCGTTAGTTCATGTTGCGCATGCACCTGGGCGTTTTCCCGTTCCTGGAGGAGCTGGTTTTGCTGGCGGACCGCCATGGCAGTATCCATCATTCCGGAATACGTTGACACCTTAAGGCGAACGTTCTTCTTAAAATCCGCATCAACGATTCGTTGTTCTTGCTTCGCCCGGGCGATTTCTTGCCGCCGAACATCTTCGGCTGTCCGAATTTTTTCCACAACGGTATCCATCCGTTGCTGTTCCTGCTGGCGCACATCCTTTTTTGCCACGACAATTCACTCCCTACTAGCCAAATATGTCATTCTATTCTATCACCTTTCATAAGGGGAACCAACTTCTCTTAGTTGAAGTAATTATGCTCCCCCTTAGAAGCAAAATTTGCTATCATGCTATCATAATCATTAACAGTAATCTTAAGGGGGATTCTTGTGTCCGAATTAATCCACGTTTTACTACATTTTGACCAATACCTGCTTCCCGCAATCCACGCATTAGGCGGATGGACATACGTGGTGCTATTTATCATGGTCTTTATGGAAACGGGGCTTGTATTTTTAGCATTCCTCCCGGGCGAATCATTAGTATTTTTAACTAGTTCACTCGCCGCCCTTTCACCGGTACTTGATATTCGGCTCCTCGTTCCCCTCTTTTTCTGCGCGGCTTTGCTCGGTGATACGGTCAACTTTACCTTAGGACGGCTAGTAGGCGACCGCCCGTGGTTTCGGCGCCTGCTTTCGTACCAAAAACGTTACCAAACCCAACAGTTTCTGCACCGTCACGGCGGTAAAACGGTAATCTTTGGTCGCTTTATCCCAGTCATTCGTGCGTTTCTTCCGCTAGCTCTCGGGACGAGCGGGATGGACTACCGGCGGTTTAGCTGGTATAACTTCTGGGGCGTATTTCTCTGGACGGCATTGTGTTCAGGAATCGGCTACTTCTTTGGCCGCATCCCGTTTGTTCAGCACCACTTTACCGCCGTCTTTCTGGGAATTATCGTGATACTCGCCAGCGCTCCAGCTTTCACTCACCTAATACAACATGTTCGTAAAAGCCATTAAGAGATTAAAAGAGGTTCAACCATGAATTTATCGCTTGTTATCGTTACCTTAGCCGCATTTGCAACCCCCATGTTGCTCTCACGGTTTAAACTCAGTATCATTCCCACCTCTGTAGCAGAAATCATCGTGGGAATTATCCTGGGCCAGAGCTGCCTAAACATTATCCACATTAACAGCCTCCTTAGTGATTCCTCTACTCTGGGGGTCATTCTTCTGCTGTTTTTAAGCGGAATGGAAATCGACTTCTCCCTTTTTCAACGAAACCGGGAACCGCGCACCCCGCTTGAAAAGAAGGTTGCCCGCCAGCAGTCCAAACAGCTTTCGCCCGTTCTAACCGCCATAATCGCGTATGCCCTGTGCGTGGTAACATCATTTGCCCTTGCTCTGATTTTTAAGGTTACCGGCCTCTTTAACGATATCTGGTTAGCGACAATTCTCCTGGCCACCATCGCCTTAGGATTGGTCATTTCCCTCTTAAAGGAAAACAACCTCCTCAGTAAGCCGTACGGCCAAACTATCCTGTTAATCGCGGTCTTAGGGGAAGTTATCCCTATGCTAGCGTTGACGGTATACGCCGCACTGTATGCCGGAAAGGGTTCCAGCCTGTGGCTCATTTCATTACTCTTCATTGCCGGGGCAATTCTTTTCCGCCGGTTCAAATCGTTTTTCACGTTCTTTGACCGGATAAACAAACCTACCACCCAGGTTGATATGCGCCTGGCATTCTTTGTAATTGTCACCCTCGTGGTCATTGCAGAGGCTACCGGAGCTGAAAACATTCTGGGCGCGTTCATCGCTGGTATTGTAGTTAAGCTTCTTGAACCTAAGCGAGAAACCCTCCACAAGCTGGATTCCATCGGCTACGGATTTTTCATTCCGGTGTTCTTTATCCTCACCGGAGTCAAACTCAACATTCCGGTCCTTCTAACCAGTCCCAGGGTACTAATCATGATTGTCGTCATTTTCGGCGCCTTCCTTCTAGCAAAGCTCCCCGTTTACATTGGACTACGGCTCCGATTTAACCAGGCCAATTCCTTGATGGGGGCAATACTATCGGGAACCACCATCACCTTAATCCTTGCCGCCCTCGAAGTCGCCCGGGAACTCCACGCCATTACGACGGCACAGTCCGGCGCTTTCTTACTAGCAGCAATCCTCACGTGCGTTATTTGCCCGCTGCTTTTCAACCGCGGGTACCATCCTGCTCCAGAAGACAACCACAAGACAACGGTTCATATCATCGGGGTGGGCTTAGTCACCGTTGCGGCTAGCCAACAACTTGAAAATGACTGGTATGCCATCCAACTATACACAAATATTGCCCGGAACTACTCCACGTATAATTCGGAGGCCAACTTAACGCTTTTAGATTCGCTTGAGCCAAAGGATTTAATTAGCAACCAGGTTTTCGATACCGATGTCTTAGTCCTTTGCCATGGCGATAGTAACGTTAATTATCGGCTTGCTGTCGCTGCCAAAAAGTACGGTGTCAAGCGTGTCATTACCCGGTTCGAAAACCGCGATCCGCTCAGCACTCACGAGGAAACCCTTCAGCGGTTGGGCATAGAATTTTACAGTATGTTTGACTTTAACGTCGGGGGACTGCGTTCCCTCATTACGAGTCCGTCAACACTGAAGCTCATTACCAGTCCGGACGCCCGCCTCTACGAGGTAGTTGTGAACAATTCAATCTTTGACGGCATGGAAATCCGTTACTTACCGTTTATTAACGACATTACAATCTCTCGAATTTTCCGAACAAAACGGGCAATTGCGCCGCATGGTAATACCCGCCTGCAACTGGGAGACCACATCATCTTCTCGGGGAACCCTGCGGATGTCCGTGGAATCAAGCGGTTAGTCGAACAAGACTAAAAAAGCGGTCACCCCAATTGTCGGTGACCTTTTTTAAAGGGCTTAATTCCCTAATCAAGCCCCACTTAGCCCCCGCAGACAAATTAATAAGCCCCTCCTTGGTTAGCCGAATATCCACCCGCTTTTCATAAACTCCGCTTAGTGCCTTGGGTTTCTTAACGGCAGCGCACCTTATGCTATACTTAACCCAACCACTACACAGTAAGGAAGGCGATTCAATGACATTTTCAGTCTATATGGTGCGACACGGACAAACCCAACTCAATAAGTACCGGCGAATGCAGGGCTGGTGCGATTCCCCGTTAACCAATAAGGGGATTATGGACGCTCACAAGGCAGGCCGGCACCTCGCCCAGGTCAAATTCGACCGCATCTACCACAGTGATATGACTCGGACTGCCCGAACCTGCAAAATTATTATGGACGAAAACCAGGCCACCCCACAGTTGGGCACCCCGACTGCACTCTCCTATTTCCGTGAACAGTGCTACGGCTACTTTGAGGGACAAGATTCCGCCAACACATGGATTATGGTGGGGATGCCACACGGTTGTAAGACATTCGAGGAACTTATCACTAAGTTTTCCTTAGAAAAATCCCGGGACATGATGAAAGCCGTTGATCCGTTTCATGACAGCGAAAGTGACGCCGAATTTTGGAATCGCGTGGATGCCGGTTTTAATTTTCTCCGCCAAAACCACCGTGATGGCGACCATGTCTTGCTTGTCAGTCACGGAACGTGCATCCGGAGTATTGTTCACCGGTACGCCCCAGAAATCGACATCATTAAGGAACGGCCATTGAACGGATCGGTTACCAAGTTGACCGTTTCACCGGATAATATTCAGGTTGCCTACTACAACCATTACCGTGACAATCAGAAATACTGAGTCTCCGGTCGTTCGGGTGTATAATGACGGTGATTGAAATAAACGAGGTGAGATTGGATGGAAAGTGTGTTGGATACCCCTCCCGAGCCCGTGATTATTTGCGGGATTGAGAATGAACAAACGGACTTTGAATACACGATGGACGAACTAGGAAAGCTGGCAACCGCCAATAACATGCAGGTTGTTGGCGATGTGCGCCAAAAGCTCGAAAAACCAATAGCTGCCACCTACTTTGGCTCCGGCAAAGCAGAAGAAATCGGGCGGGCAGGCACCGCACTGGAAGCAACCACCCTGGTAGTAAATGACGAGCTGACACCCACCCAGATCCGAAACCTCGAAGACATTACCAACATGACCGTCATGGACCGGACTGCCTTAATCCTCGCCATTTTTGCCTCCCGGGCCCATACCCGTGAAGCAAAAATCCAGGTCAAGATCGCCCAACTTCAGTACCAACTTCCCCGGTTACATACCGCTGGTGCTGAAAAACTCGACCAACAGTCTGCCGGCGGAATGAGTAACCGGGGCTCCGGGGAAACCCAGCACGAAATGGACCGGCGAGTCATCGAAAAGCGCATTAGTGCCCTTAATAAAGAACTACGGGATATTGCTAAGGAACAACAAATTAAACGGAAACTCCGTGATAATTCGGGATTAAAGAGTGTCGCCCTCGTGGGATACACGAATGCCGGAAAATCAACGACCATGAACGGCCTTTTAAACCTCGTCGATAATGAAGGGGCGGTCAAATCGGTTTTCACGAAAGACATGCTATTTGCAACGCTTGATACAGCGGTCCGCCGGCTTAAGTTTGCCGACAACAAGGAAATCCTTCTCAGCGATACCGTCGGGTTTGTCAGCAAACTCCCCCACCAACTCATAAAGGCCTTCCGGAGCACGCTTGCCGAAGCGGCCCAAGCCGACCTGCTCGTCCAGGTGATTGATGCGGCGGACCCCCACGCCCCCGAAATGGTAAAAACTACTGAACGTACTCTGAAGGAAATTGGGGTTACCAACATTCCGATGATTTACGCGTACAACAAGGCGGATAAAACAGGGCAGCCTTACCCGTTACTAACCGGGCAACAACTGACCTACAGTGCGCAAGACGAAGAATCACTCCGCACCTTGATTACTGCAATTAAGAAGGAATTGTTTAAGGATAACGAGCAACACACCTATCTGATTCCGTTTAGCCAGGGTCGATTCTTGGAGCTCCTCAACACACACGCCACCATCATTAAAACCTCCTATGAGGAAGACGGCACGCGGATTACCGCTGAGGTTTCCCCGGAAATGGCGGGCCGTCTTCACCAATTTATCGCCGATTAATTTTAATTCACCATTACAAAAACTCCGTGAATTTACCGGATTACCGGATTACCGGCTAATTCACGGAGTTTTATTATTTAATTATTTCCAAAAATCACGGAATCCAGAATGCTTCTGTTGGGCCTGTCGGCGCCGAAGAGGAGGCTCATTTCCCGCTTCGCTAGACCGCCGAAACGCACGCTGGGAAGCCTGCTCTTCAGCTTCCATTTCTTGGGCCTGCGTTCGATGAAGGGAATGTGGCTCCTCGTTTTCCGAACCGAATGTCGTTACATGCTGGCGCTGACTTCCCCGCTCGCGATAGGCCACCTTAATATCCAAATCAAAATCCCGGGCCTGCACTATAACGTCAGAGCGCCCTGCAAACTTATACGGTCCCTTAATAATTGCCGCGGACGCCAGGTACAGGTGGTATCGCTCCATTGCTTCGACCGCCGGCAAGAGCCCAACCGTTTTAACCCGTCCGAGGGGCAGCCGTTCCATCTGGTTAACGCCCCCGTAAACCTCAAGGTACTTCCCCGTTTGAACAAGTTCATAGTATGGAAGAGTGACCGGCGCACTTAACGCCGCCTGCCGCTTCCCACTCCGATAAATTTCCTGGTTAGACTTCCCGTCATAATCCAGCTGCAAATAGCCCTTCCGCTCAAGGTCATTAACAACCTGCTGAATATTAGCCCGTTCCCGGGAGGAAGCGGTAATCACTGCCGGCAAAAATTCCTGATCATCGTCAAACAACCCGTTGGTTTGAATGTAACCCGGCTGAATCCCGGTACTCCGTCGCATTTTTCCCTCTTCCGCCGCTTCCGGGGGAGCGATGTGTAGCCACCGCTCAATTACCGGGGAAATATCGTAGCGGGACTTCTTATCCTTCGTAAAGTAGTATAAGATATTCAGGTACGAAAAATACGCCGCAACCGCAAACGCGAGGATAAACAGGAAACCGCGAAGGTAAAAACCATTTGCAAAGAACCGAAGGGCAACGTACAACAGATACAGATTCCCGAGGGCCCCTAAAACTGTATAAATCCGGTTCTTTAGCTTAACGTTCACGTTAATATAGCCGAGATAGCTACTGATGATACTTAAGAAATTAAACATCTACCGGACCCCCTTAATTCCCGGCCTGTTGGTTAGTAGCACCCTGCTGGTTACCCTGCTGAGCTGGTTGCTGCGCTCCGTTTGTGTCGTTTTGTTCATCGTTGGTGTTCATGTGGTACGTCCGGCCACCACCCTGCTCGTTCTTTCCGGTATCGCCTTGACCCCCGGTATTACTTTGCTGGTTATCATCCTGCTGATTATTCGCCTGCTGGTTGTTCACCTGTTGGTTATTATTCTCCTGTTGTTGGTTTGACGCCTGAGAACGATCCTCCTGGGCCTTATCATGTGATGGCGTTGTTGCTGGCTTTTCGCTCTTCACCGGCGCCGGCGTAGAACTAACCTGTTCCTGTCGTGGTTTACCCTCAACCGTTCCCGTCGCACGGTTTACCACGACGTTCGTCGCGCCAAGCGCGAGAACTGCCGATAAAACCGCGAACGGGGTGATAAACGGTGCTGGTCTGTAGGCCATATTCAACCCCTCCATTTCGCTAATTTTCTCTATCCTACTACAAAATCACGCGTAGGGTACCAAACTTTTATTAAGATTTGTCGGTCTGGTGCACACACTGTGCACATAAGCCATACACCTCAAAGTGGTGGTCTTCCAGTTGGCATCCAGGAAGCTGGTCCCCTACCAAATCCGCTGGACACACCTCAACCTCAATTACCCGACCACACCGCCGGCAAATAAAGTGATGGTGATGAGTATGCTGGAAATCACACTGGTATTTAACGCACATTCCGTGAACTCTAGTCTGGGTTTCAATAATTCCCAGTTCACTGAATTCCTTGATGTTGCGGTAAATCGTGTTATGACTCATCCCGGGAAACAGGCGGTGCATGTACTCATCAACCACCGTTACATCAACATACTGCTGCTCAAACTGACTTAGATACGTCAATAACGCGCGCCGCTGTTTCGTTACTTTGTAATGGTTCTGCCGGAGAAGGATTAGCGCCTCTTTAATCATGACTGGCCGCCTCCTTATAAATGATAATTGTTACTATTTACCGATAACGTAATCGTACCACAATTTAACCCCGGCGCAAACCGAGTTACCTTGTTGCCCTCCTTTGCCGATGGATTGCGTCCTTTAGGATAAACGGCGTTATAAACGTCGTCAGAATGATTACCATAATCACACTGGAGTAGAACCGTGCCGAAAGTAAGTGCGCCGTGTACCCGACTTGCGCAATGATTAACGCCATTTCTCCCCGGGAGACCATTCCCGCACCAATTACGTTAGCAGCATACATATCCATTCCCAGTAAGCGGGCACCAGCACCGCAGCCCACCCACTTGGTAATAAGGGCCAGCAGCGTCATAATCACCACGAAAAAGAGATTTTCCCCAAACCCCTTAAAGGTCATGTTTAAGCCGATACTAACAAAGAACACGGGAATAAATACCGCGTACCCAATCGGTTCAATACTAGAGTCAATTTCCTGCTTATACGGCGTTTGGGCAACTGCCACCCCCGCAAAAAACGCACCAACCACGTCACTCAGGCCAGCCAACTCTGCAAGGTACGCCATTCCTAAACAAATCACCAGTGACATTAACACCACGGAAGACGACACACTTAACCGCTCGCCAAGGTGCATTAACCGCGGAGCAATCCACTTAACAAGGAAGAAAATCCCAACAAAGTACACCACTTGGAAGAGAAAGCCTAGCCATAAATTAGACTGTACGTGGCCCCCGTCAGCCTTAGAAACGTCACTGAAACAACTAACTAACAAGCTCAGCAACAAAACGGCGATAATATCATCAATTACCGCAGCGCCTAAAATCGTTGTTCCTTCCGTCGAATCCAGGCGTTTAAGTTCTTTGAGAACCTCCACGGAAATGCTGACGGACGTTGCAGCAAAGAGAACCCCTAAAAAAATGGCCTCCTCCTGACTAAAGTGAAAAGCAAGCCCCAAAAGATAAAACAAGCCAACAGGCAAAACAACCCCACAAACTGCTACCGCCAAGGCCGGCTTAAAGAAGCGCTTAAGGAGGCCCAAATCACTTTCTAATCCCGCAATAAACATCAGAATAATTACCCCAATTTCGGCAAACATGTGTACGAACGCAGTCGCCCTTACGATTCCCAAACAAGCCGGCCCTACAACAATTCCCACCAGTAACTGTCCGATTACCGCCGGAATTCCCCAACGCCGGCTCAGGTGTCCGGCGATGGCTGTTGCTAATAAAATAACGCATAGAATTCCAAGGTACTCCATTTCCCCACTACTCCTTCATCATCATGCCATCGTAACAATATAATCTACGCTTAATTATACCGATTTCGGCATTAAACCGGTAATTTTGTCCTAAAGCTTGCTATAATAAACGCAATTACTGACCATTATTTTTGAATCAGGGTGCGCACCCTAGAAAGGAATTCCAATGAAACTCAACCAGTTTAGCCGGATTACCATCCCCCGCCAGCAACAACGGCAAGAATTAGAAACAATTCGCTTTATCAGTGATAAAACCATGAAGTTACCTCCCACCGCACTATGGGTGGACTTACTTGGGCGGGCATTTCCGGAGGCTCGCACCCCAGCCATGAAACAACAATTAATTGCCGGGTTACTAGCAACCCCCGAAGAATCGGTTTTGGAATACATTACCCACGCTGACGTCACCCCCACTAGTTTTTACCTGGTCGCCCTGCAACTACTGGGCTTCGAACCAGGCACCGACTTTGATGCAACCAAACCACTCATAGAAATGAAGGCGCTTGGCCTACCTGTCCACGAAAAGCTTCAGAATACAGCTGACCTACTCGAGTGCTGGTACGACCTCCTCGTTACCCAGACACCAACGGGGCAGCCGTTCATTGATGTTCTCGCAACACGGGGATACTTTACGCCATTTTACACCCTTCCTGCTACCCAAAAACCCGTCGTTTTTAACGGTAAGTCCATGCCCGTGTTCGATCCCGCAAAAATGATCAGGGAAGTCGTTTACGTCGAAGCCCCACTCGATACGGATCACGACGGCCAGCGCGATCTGCTTCGCGTTGAAATTATCCGCCCCGCTGAAACCGCAGCTGGCTTACAGGTTCCGGTCGTTTACACCGCCTCCCCGTACAATGAAGGAACCAATGATCAACTTGGAAAACGACTAACCCATAATGTGGATGTCCCGCTGAAACGCAGAACGCCCGACCATGCACCGCAACCGCACGCTCACCCAGAAAATACCCCGCTTCCTGCACCGCGGTCAGTGCACGCCACCACCAAAACGGCAGCCGCATCATTTACCGGCGAGTTTGCGTACACCCTCAACGAATACCTTCTTACCCGGGGCTTCGCTGTCGTTTACGCTGCTGGAATCGGTACCCGGGATTCAGCCGGACTCCGAACGTGTGGTTCCGCCGCTGAAACGCTAGCAGCCACCAGCGTCATCGAATGGTTAGGGGGAAAACGCACCGCCTTTACCGACCATGCCGCCACCACCGCCATTCAAGCATGGTGGAGTAACGGCAACGTTGCTATGACCGGAAAATCTTACCTAGGAACGCTTGCAACTGCCTGTGCGACAACGGGGGTACCCAACCTAAAAACAATCATCAGTGAGGCCGCCATTTCTAACTGGTACGATTACTACCGTGACGGGGGGCTTGTCATTGCCCCTGATGGTTTTCCCGGCGAAGACGCGGACGTACTCGCAGCCGAATGTTTCAGCCGAACTAAGCAAGCGGCTGACTTTCACCGTATCAACCCCCAGTTTGAAGAGGCGCTACAAAATATTTCCCGGGAAATGGACCGGGAAGGTGGTACCTACAACGCTTTTTGGGATGCTCGAAATTACCTCAACAACCTGCGCAACGTTACTGCTGATATTGTGATGGTTCACGGACTGAACGACTGGAACGTTAAGCTCCGCAACGTTTTTAACCTGTGGCACGGTCTCAAAGAACTTCCAGTTAAACAAAAACTAATCCTGCATCAGGGGCAACACATCTACATCAACAATTTCCAGTCACTGGACTTCAGTGCCATGATGAACTTGTGGCTGACGCATAAACTCTATGATGTTAATAACGGGGCGGAAACCGCCCTTCCCACCGTTTTAGTGCAGGATAATACGCAAGAAGAAACGTGGCATGCCGTTTCTGACTGGGACGGGACGGACTGTAACAAAACCACTTACTTTCCTACCCCGGACCACACGCTGGCTACCACCCCAGCTGCGGGGCAATTATCCTACACCGACCACCTCACGACTACCGCTTTTGCCCGCTACCGGACCAATATTCCAGGCTGGATGACAGACTTATTAACGGATAAACAGACCGCCATGACCCCGAACCGTCTCGTCTTTAAAACGCAGCCACTAGATCACGATATATTCCTCGAAGGACAACCCCAGGTGACCCTTCCGTTAGCCACCAGCCTTGACCACGGATTAGTTAGCGTTATGCTAGTCGATTATGGGGAGGCCCGGCGACTCAATACTATCCCGACTGTACTTAAACGCCGGGGAATCGAGCACGGTTTCCACCTTCGTGAAGAGGACCTCGTTGAATTTAAACTCGCTAAGAAGAAAACGCCGTTTAAGATGATTACCAAGGGCCACAGGAACCTTCAAAACCGGACCAATCTCTGGCAAACTGACGAACTAGTCGCTGGCACCACTTATCCGGTCACGTTTGCTCTTCAGCCGATGTTTTACCGGCTAAAGGCAGGTCACCAACTCGGGCTCGTGGTGTACGCCACTGACATGGGAATGACCATCCGGGGAAACGAACAGGTCACCTACACCCTCGACCTAACAGGCGCTCAACTAACGGTTCAATCCCGGCCAGCAATTTAAATATGGTAGAATTAAAGACAATAACATTAAAGGAGTGGACTTTATGCGTCAAGGAACAACAATCGTTACCCTCGATAACGGCTACCACATCTGGACCAACACCCAAGGTCACGGCGACATCAAGTTACTGTGCCTCCACGGGGGGCCTGGTGGGAACCACGAATACTGGGAAAACTTCGGCGAACAACTCGCCGATTTAGGCGTGCAGGTCACCATGTACGATCAACTTGGTTCATGGTACTCTGACCAACCTGATTACTCTGACCCAGCAATCGCCGATAAGTACCTTACCTACAACTACTATCTAGAAGAACTAGAAGAAATCCGGACAAAACTTGGGTTGGATAACTTCTACCTGATTGGACAATCATGGGGGGGCGCCCTTGCCATGATGTACGCCCTGAAATACGGTCAACACCTGAAGGGACTGATCGTTTCCAGCATGGTTGATAACATTGACGAATACGTCACCCATATTAACGAACTCCGGGAAAGAACGCTTCCTCCAGAAGCAGTTGCCTACATGAAGGAATGTGAGGAAAAAGATGACCTGGACAACGCCCGGTATCAAGGATACGTTGACGTCCTTAACCGTGAGTACGTTGACCGCAAACAACCGGAAGCTATCCGGCACTTAATTTCAACGATGGCTACCCCGGTATACAACGCCTTTCAGGGGAACAACGAATTCGTAATTACCGGTAAGTTGAAGTTATGGGACATCCGGGACCAACTCGGCCGGATCACGATGCCAACCCTGTTGACGTTTGGGGAACACGAAACAATGCCGCTGACAACAGCCAAACGGATGGCCAGAGACATTCCGCACGCCCGGCTGGAAACTACGCCGGGCGGGGGACACCACCACATGATTGACAACGCTCCGGTTTACTTCGCCCACCTCAAGAAGTTCTTGAGTGACGTAGAAACAGGTAACTTTAACGAATAAGAATAGGAAAAGTGGTTAGGTTCCGTGTGAACCTAACCACTTTTTTATATTGTTTTAATCTCGGTATCCGGACTATTTATGGTGTAATTATTCTCCTGGAGATTTTACTAGGGTGGGATTGATAACGGGCTAAATCGTCTTGCCCAAGCAGATCGCCGCTTCACGTTAATTAAGCAGAGCGTTATAAAATTAAACACCGTCAGACTAGATTCTGTCTTGTTTTCCGTACTTCCCGTCTGAAATTAAAATTATCCCAATTATTACGATTGGAAAAAAGTGCCAAACCAAATCTACCGAACCACAACAAAGGGAATATAGCAAAAAAGGCGAGCTATCCACCCGCCTAATTTATCTAAAACAACGTTTCAAATCACGCATCATTCAGCGCATCACGCGCTAATAGTAAGCACCCAGTAATCCCGGCATCATCACCCAACGCACAATGGACAATGTACTCATCTAGGGCCGGCGTCTTTAAGTAATTATTCAACTGCTCTGTAAATGACTGCCGAATTTTCGGGAAAAGGTGCTCTTGGTGCGCAACTCCACCGCCAAAGATAATCATTTCCGGCGATAAAATCGTTGTAAAGTCAACGCATGCTTGTGCTAAATAGTACGCCTCAATGTCCCACGCACGATCATTTTCCGGAATATCATATGCCTTCACGCCTCCTTGCCGGGCTTCAACAGCTGGGCCCGCGGTCAAGCCCTCCAGACAGTCGTGGTGGTAGGGGCAGTGCCCCTCGTAATGATCATCTGGATGCCGTCGCATAATAATGTGCCCCATTTCCGGGTGCCCGTATCCTTCCAGGATTTTACCGTTTACCACAGCGCCGCCGCCAACGCCGGTCCCAACGGTAAGGTACAAACAACTCGTCAAGCCCTTTGCTGCCCCGCACTTTAATTCACCGTAGGCCGCACCGTTAACGTCCGTTGTCCATCCGTATGGAACAGCAAACCGCTTTTTCATTTCACCAAGAAAATCATAATTTGCCCATCCTGGCTTAGGGGTTGTCGTAATGTACCCGTACGTCGCTGACTCCTTATTAATGTCAATCGGACCAAATGATGCTATTCCAATCGCATCAACCGGATTTTTTTCAAAGAAGGCAAACACCTCTGCCATCGTTTCTTCCGGAACGGTTGTTGGAATTTTGACCCGCTTTTCGACCGTTACGCGGTCATTTTCATCCGCCGTTCCAACAGCGCACACAAACTTCGTGCCGCCGGCTTCAATCGCACCGTACTTGATTGCCATCCTGCATCGTTCCTTTCACCTAAATAAATCGCTTTCTTTATCATTCTATCCGATTATTTCGTAAAAGAAAAGATTTCTGCTAAACGTTTAACAGAAATCTCTTCTCACCGAATTTATCCCTTGGGTTCCAAAATTCAGAACACGAATTATGCTACTTAGTTTGTTTGACTGGCAGTCCAACTCAACAGTTTATTTTTTTGCCTTCCTAATTGCTTTCCGAACAGCTTCCTTAACCGCCCTGCTTGAAGCAGAGGCTCCCGCCACCGCATCAACATCGTACGTATTTTCCGCTACCATCTTCTTAGGGAGCTCTTCAATGGCTTTTCGCCCAACATCGGCACTTTCCGAGTTTTGCAACACCTCTATCTGTTTAATCGTATCGTCTTCATAAGTTACCCGAACTACGGTTTCGCCCCCAATTCCGGCGTCGCTGACCCCGATGTACTGGTGATCACCAGTCGGGTATTGGTTTGTTACGTCTGTTAATAAATCGCTCTCCCCTAAATCAGCAGTAGTTGTTTCATTAACCATCACCAATGCATCATCTTTAGGCGAAGCTGCATTTTCACCCGCAATCTTCCCAAAGATCAGGCACTCCGCAAGGTTCCCGCCACCGTTATACATATTGGCATTGATCCCCCCAAATTCACCCGCACTGTATAAGTGCGGAATCGGTTCGCCACAGGCATCAAGTACCTCAGCCCGCGCGTTTCGCCGCGCGCCCCCTTGGGTATTCAACATTGCCGTTGCTAGCGGGGTTGCATAGTACGGCCCCTGTGCATCAAAAGTAGTCATTCCAGCGGCATCCCGGCCGAACGGGTCCACTCCCTTTTCAGCCGCTTCATTGAATTGCTTAATTGTCTTCTCCAAAACATCCGGATTCATTCCAATTTTAGCCGCAAGTTCCCGTAACGTATCTGCTTGGACGGTAATCTCAAAGAACGGTTCGTACGGCAAATGCTTCTGCTCAGCAATCACCGCTCGTTGTTTTTCGTCAAAAACTAAATACGGATGTTCATTTACAATTGGCATCCGCCATTCACCGTGTTGATAAACGTGCCCGTGCCGGCCATGTTCATCTTCCTTAAGGTACCGGCTCCCATCATCAGCGGCAATTAAAATACTTCCGGTTGATAACGCTGGCCACGGGTCTAAAATAAACCGCCCGCGAGGTTCAGCCGGGTTTTCAAACGTGAAACCGGCGCTAAAACCATACCCCTCGTAACTAGTCATGTGCCACAACCCGGCCCCGACTTCCTGAGCCATTCGCACCCCATCGCCGGTGTTATAGACGGTTCCCATTACCTTCAGTTTAGGTACTCCAATAAAGTTTTGAATCATTTCGGGATTATTTTCAAACCCGCCAAGCGTAAGAACGACGCCGTTCCGGGCACGGACATTAATCAACTGCCCATTCCGTTTTACCTGGACCCCTTCAACTACTTTAGTGTCTGGGTTTTGAATTAAGTGCTTAGCCGGTGATTCCAACCAAACATCAATCTTCTTGCTTCGTTTTTCAACCTGATGCCGAACCGTCTTCCATAACGTCGCGTCAAAGAAACCGTCATGCACCGTTGTTAGGTCAACGGTATCCGCGCCCGGAAATTCTGGATATTCCGGTGATAAATCGTTGGCAAATGCCTGCCAGTCCGGGTCACGGTGAATTTTGTTATAGCTTGCTGGTTCTTTAATCTCAAGATATTTCTGCATATATTCTGGAATATGGCACATTCCGTCAACGTAAGTGTCAAGCATCTCTTCGTTAATGTTAATCGGGCCATACATTGCCTTAAAATACTGCTTCATTTTCTTCGGGTCATGACCGGTCAAAACCACTTGTCCTGCATAGCGGGTGTTTCCCCCCTCGTGCCCTTTAGGTGCCTTATCAAGCAATAGTACCCTCGCACCATTATCCGCAGCAAACCGCGCAGCAGTGGCTCCTGCCGCGCCAAAACCAACAACAATCACATCATACGTTGCGGCATACGCCTGACTCTTCTTCAATTGCGTTGCCCCCTTTCTTGCACGCTGTTGCTGACAAAATTGAGTAAACTTTGTAAAACACTGTTCCAAAAATGCCACGGTGTTTTCATCCTTCAAGTTACCGTAGTCATCAAAAGCATCAGCGCCGTATGGCATTAAAAACTCACTACCAGGCATTACAACCGCATCAACACCGGGAGCATTCAAGATCTGCCGAAGGTGGTCCTGTGCCCGGGATGTTCCCTGAATTCCCAAAGACGTTCCTACAATCATTACCGGTTTCCCCGTGAGTGGGTGGACTTCCCATGAAAGCCACTCAATCAAACTTTTAAGGGCCGCTGGGATAGAATGATCATATTCCGGGGTAGCAATAATAATCCCGTCAGCAGCTTCAATCCGTTCTTCCAAATCATAGATAATTTCCGGGGTTTTTCGATTCTCCGTAAACAACGGAATGTTTGCGATCTCACATAACTGAATCGTTACTTTGTTTTCAAAGTGACGTTGCATAAATTCAAGTAATTTTCGGTTATATGACTCACTAGCATTCGTCCCCGCAAATGCTATTAACTGCACATTATCATCCCCTGGTGGTTAAAACTTTCACAATTAATTATTGCATGAAATCGATTCCAGTGAAATAATCTTTTTGACAATAAAAATATGCTATTTATGGCATAATCCAGCCAAAGGAGTCCCTTTTACCATGACCACCGATGAGCAACTTATTACCCTTCTCGAAACTATTCAAGGAACTGGCAGTATCTCTCGAACCGCCGCCCAGCTCTACCTAACGCAGCCAACAGTCAGCAAACTTCTCAAAAAATGCGAACACCAGCTCGGCGTCTTGCTGGTTGATCGGCACCACCATCCAGTGACGCTAACGACTGCCGGCCAATACTATCTCCAAGGAATCCGTAATCTTAACAATCACCGCCAACATATTCTCGCCCACCTCAAAACAATCGCCACGGCAGCCCCAAGTACCCTCACGCTAGGAATCAATCCTTCCCTTGCTGGGGTTATTCTCCCTCAAATTATCCCCGAATTCAGCCGCCATCATCCCACTACAACCATCCAATTAGTTGAACAGGCGCCCGCGACCCTGCTCCGCCTCCTGACCGCTAATAAAATTGATGCATACATCGGGATTAATCCCCCTCACCAACAACACATTACGGTGGATTTTCTATTTAGGGATACAATGGCTCTTGTTCTTCCTTCCTCATGGCAGATTACTACAACGGGAGCCGTGCCCGACATTGCCCCTCTAATTAGTGATCACCCGTTTATCCGTGAAAAAGAAACCTCTACTTTTGATCACCTCGTCACGAGCTATTTCGAGCGGTACGAAATTCACCCCCATACCATCCTAACTGCCGATAACATCGTCACTGCCCTGCAGCTCGCACGGGCTGGTCTAGGAGCAACGATTGTTCCCCATTCACTTTTAACCGCCCAAGACGCGCCAATTCGTGCCGTCTCCATCCCTGCCAGCAGTATGCAATTTACAACGGCTCTATGCATCAATCCAGAACATCAACACTCGGCGATCTTGACTACTTTTCACCGGTTTATTACTCGGAAATACCGCTAACGGGGCCGTAGTTTTACTCTTTAAGCTATGTATGATAGACTAGACGTGTTTACGCGGTGTTATCACCCGATTAAGTTACGTTCTTGTAACATTATGACAACGTTTCTGCAATGCACTTCGTGTATCATGGAGCATAGATAACGGGAAAAGAGTACTTATTAATTACGTCATTAATTTCTTAGGAGTGAATTTCTTGAAAAAAACAACAAAAACATTATTAGCCGGAACCGTTGGGGTTGCAGGAGCAATGCTCGTTACAACCGCAACGGCTAATGCCGATACCGTTCATAAGGTTGTTACTAACGATACGGTTTCCGGCCTTGCCCAGAAATACGGCGTTTCAATTCAATCAATCGAACAATTAAACAATATTAACAAACAAACTGGGATGATTTACCAGGGACAGGATTTGCAAATCCCAACAAAGAACGATACTGACAATGTTCAGAACTACACCGTTCAGGCGGGTGATTCTCTCTGGGCCATCGCCAACAAATTTGGGATGACCATCAGCCAATTACAGAAGCTGAACAACATTCCGGTTAACGACACGCTGATTCACCCAGGCCAAATCCTGAAGATTAGCGGTCATGCCGTTGTCGTTACTGCTACCGCAGCTCCTGCTCAGCAGGAGACAACACAACAACCGGCTGCTAGCCAACAGCAACCTGCTAATAATAACAACCAGGCACAGCAGTTAGCTAATGCTGTTGCGGCCCAAAAGGCTGCCGCTCAACAACAGGCTCAACCGCAGCAAGTTCAACAAAAGACGGTGCCAGCTAATGTTCAGCAGCAGGTTAGTGCAGCTAAGTCTTCATTAGACAACGCCAATGCTAAGCTGTCATCAGCAGAAAGTAATTTAGCACGCGTTAAGGCTGAGACTGCGAACATTAATTCTTCAAGCCAACCTGCTACTTCAAGTTCAGTAGTTGCACCACAGACGCAGGCAAACTACGCTGTACAGCAATCGCAATCGACGGCTTCCGTTCAACAATCAGCCCAGCAACCGGCAACGACTGTTCAGACCCAACAGCAGGTTAAACCGGCTGCTGTCGCTCAGGTTCCTGCACAAACACAAACAACACAGCAAAACAACAATGCCAATGCCGCTGCTCGTTCTGCCGCTGTTCAGCAGGCCCAACAACAAGTTAACCAAGCCCAACAGCAGGTTAATCAGGCCCAAGCAAACTACAATTCTATCGTTTCATACGCTGAATCCTTTGTTGGCACCCCATACGTATGGGGGGGAACTACGCCGGCTGGATTTGATTGCTCAGGCTTTACGCAGTACGTTTACGCTCACGAAGGTATTCACATTGGCCGGGTAACCACCCAGCAAGAAAATGCCGGGGCTCAGATTTCAGTTAGTCAGGCCCAGCCGGGAGATTTGCTTTTCTGGGGAGCAAAAGGCGCTACGTACCACGTTGGAATTTATGTTGGGAATGATAAGTTCATTGCTGCTCCGGAGCCGGGACAGTCTGTCTCAGTTCAAAGCATGCAATACTTCGAACCATCATTTGCCGTTCACGTTCGGTAATTCAATAGCGACTTCATAAACAACTAATCTTAAATATAACACCGAAGCAATGCTATTTGAGGGCATTGCTTCGGTGTTTATATGATGGAGTTTTAATTATAAAGGCGCAAAAAGGACGAAGTTAACGGAAATCCCGCTAACCTCGTCCTTTTACTTAATGTCTCCGTTAAGATTATTCTTTGCCATCCCCTTTCTTTTCCACACCCTTATCCTTCTTTGCCTTAGCCTGCCGTTCCTTAATAACTAGCTGACCATCTTCCATCACCGCTTCAAGGTGCTGAACGTCCAGGTGATCCAGGTAGTAGTCCGTTACCTTGTCCCGGATCTGCTGCTCAATTACCCGCCGCAGTGGCCGGGCACCCATCGCTTCGTCGTACCCTTGTTCAATCAAGTAGTCCTTGGCATCATCGTTGACGGTCAAATCCAGGTGTTTCTTAGCCAGCGTCGCATTAACGTCTGCTAACATGAGATCAACAATCTGCTTGAGATCGTCCTTTGTCAGGTGGGAGAACTCAACGATGGCATTAAACCGATTTAGGAATTCTGGCCGGAAGTACGGGGCTAACCGCTTCATCAGGTCAGCATCCTGCTTCTTGTCACCCGTCAACTCTTCGTTTCCAAACCCAGCGTTTGACGTTGCGATAATGACCGTGTTCTTAAAGTCAACGGTGTTTCCCTGGCCATCCGTCAACCGGCCATCATCCAGTACCTGCAGGAGTAGCGTGATTACCTGTGGATCAGCCTTTTCAATTTCATCCAGTAGGACAATTGAATACGGATTCCGCCGAACCTTTTCGGTTAGCGTGTTACCGTTGTCGTCATACCCAACGTATCCAGCCGTTGTTCCGATCAATTTAGAAACCGCCGTCCGGTCAGAATACTCAGACATGTCCAACCGAATAATCGCATCCTTATTGCCGAACATATCCAACGCCAACTGCTTTGCCAGTTCCGTCTTTCCAACTCCGGTTGGGCCAACGAACAGAAAACTCCCAATCGGCCGATTACCTTCATCAAACCCAGCCCGGTTCCGCCGAATTGCGCGGGCAACCGCATCGACCGCTTCGTCCTGGCCGATTACCTTACCCTTTAACCGGTCACCGATTCCCCGCAGGCGTTCAATATCGCTTGCGCCCATCTGAGAAACCGGAATGCCGGTTAACCGTTCAACGGCTTCCGCCACGTCGTTCACCGTTGCCGTTGTCTTCTTATCCTCCGAGTGCTGGTCAATCTGGGACTGCAACTCCTTGATTTGCTGCTTATCCTTCATGGCTTCTTCGTAGTCTTCCTTAGCGGCCGCATCCTTTTGCTTCTTGGCCAATTCTTTAATCTGACCTTCTAGTTCCTTCACATCAGCAACCGGGTTCTGCGCCGCAAGGTGCGCTGCCGTCATATCAAGCAGGTCAATCGCCTTATCTGGTAAACTCCGCTGCGGGATGTACTGGATTGAGTAATCAACCGCTGCCTTTAAAACATCATCCGGCAGTTCAACGTTATGGTGCTTCTCGTACAACTTACGGATTCCCTGCAGAATCTTAAACGTGTCCGCTGCACTCGGTGCATTAACCGTAACCGCGTTAAACCGCCGTGCAAGGGCTGCGTCCTTCATAATAGTATTCCGGTACTCATCCTGGGTCGTTGCCCCAATAACGGTCACTTCACCCCGGGATAATGCCGGCTTTAAGATATCAGCCAAGCCCTTCGAACCGTTCCCGTCGCCGGTACTCCCAGCACCAAGAATCTGATGAATTTCATCTAAGAAGAGGATTACATTGCCCCGTTTCTTTACTTCATCAATTAACCGCTGAACGTTTTCTTCAAACGCTCCCCGGAACTGAGTCCCTGCCTCTAAACCAGAAATATCTATGCTGATAATTTCCTTATTTTTAATGGCTGCCGGAACGTTACCCGCGACAATCGCCTGAGCCAAGCCTTCAACCACAGCCGTTTTCCCAACCCCGGCATCACCAACCAATACTGGGTTATTCTTCGTCCGCCGAGAAAGGATTTCACTCGTTTCCTGGATTTCCTTGTTCCGCCCAATTACCGGATCAAGGTTTCCTTGCCGGGCTTCTTCCGTTAGGTTACGGCCAAGCTTATCCAGAAGCGAATCCTTCCCATTTGCTTGCCCGCGCTTAGCGGCTTGCTGTGGAGCAACCTCATCCGGTAGCTTCCCGGTTTTCCGGTACTCTGCGAACTGTTCTGGGGTTAACTCCCGCCCGTTTACCAGATAATGCCGTTCTGAATTCATTCCGTTCATCCCGCCCATTAACTGGTTAAAGATACTATTCATGTCATCGTCAAATGGATCTACTGGAATCCTAGCCATAACACATTCCTCCTTCTTATATTTTCTAATTCTTACGGTATTTATTTAACGGCAAAAGCCCATCAACCTGCTCGTGCATGCTAACGGACTTCCAACTACGCTTACCCTTCATCATCGTCCCGTAAGTAGTGTTCTTCAAGCTCCCGAAGAACTTCCCACATTCGTTTATGCTGAGCCTGAGCAAGTGCATCGAGATCCCGAAGATTCAGCGACGTCGCACTGGACTGCTGCTTATTGAACGACTTATGCAAGGTCGTGTAGCCGTAGCCTGATTCCTTCGACACCCGGTAAATCGTTAATTGGTTTGCACCGAGATATGCCTTGATGTCGATTTTCATCGCCATCACTTCCTTACGCTTCTTAGTATACTACTTTTGTAGTATATGACAAGTGTAAACTACCAAAAAAGTGGAATAAATTTGTCGTAACCGTTGCATACCGCAACTACTTACTAACAATTAACAAAAGCGTTACAATTAATTTGGAAAGCATTTCATTAATTCTAAGGAGGTCTTTCACATGATAAATGATTTGTTTTTCAAGGAAGTACTGAAACATTCGTTTAACTACCCGGTAAAGGTTAAGTTTGCCGACGGAAAGACGGAACAGTACGGCGGTGATGGGACGCCTGAAGCAACCATCACCTTTAACGGTAAAATCTCAATTCCTGACCTCATCAAAAATGCTTCGCTCTGCTTAGGCGAAGCCTACATGAACAAAACCGTTGACGTTGATGGCTCACTTCAACGACTACTAGTTTCTGCTTATGAATCAGCAGGCAGTTTCATGACCAATTCTAAGATCAAGAACCTTTTACCCAAAAAACAAACTCACTCGGTTAAGGATAACAAGGCAGACATCGCTGCCCACTATGACATTGGGAATACCTTTTATAAGATGTGGCTTGACCCAACGATGACATATTCATGTGCCTACTTTAAGCATCCTGACGATACCCTCGAACAGGCTCAAATGAACAAGGTCATGCACATTCTCCACAAACTCCATCCCAAGCAAGGGGAAACGCTCCTTGATATTGGATGTGGTTGGGGAACACTGATGCTCACAGCCGCTAAGAAATACGACATGAAAGTCACCGGGATTACCCTTAGTGAGGAACAATACCACTACGTCCAACAGCAAATTAAGAGCCAGGGGCTCGAAGGTCAAGCAGAAATCCTCCTTGAAGATTACCGGAAGTTAAAGCACTCCCCGTTTGACTATGTAGTCAGCGTCGGCATGTTTGAGCACGTTGGCGAAGAAAACCTGGCAGAATACTTTCAACTGATTAGTCAGTTTCTTAAGGATGGTGGGACCGCCCTCATCCATGGAATTACCCGCCAACAAGGTGGTGCCTATAACGCCTGGCTCAATAAATATATCTTCCCGGGCGGTTATATTCCGGGAGTGGTCGAAAACATCGACCATATCATCAACGCTAACCTCCAAATTGCTGACCTCGAAAGTTTACGGCGACACTACCAAAAGACACTTGAAATTTGGGACAAAAACTTTAACGCCCACCGGCAAGAAGTTGAGCAAATGTTTGACGAACGCTTTGCCCGAATGTGGGATCTCTACCTTCAAGCCTGTGCAGCCGTCTTCCAAGTGGGGAATGTAGACGTCATGCAGTATCTGCTAACTAAGGGGCCAAGCGGTGCTGGATTGCCAATAACACGGGACTACGTCTACAAGGACGAACAGTAACCTTTATCCAGGGCATTGAAAACAAAAAATCCGGAGAACCAGTTGGTTCCCCGGATTTTTCATTTAACCACACTTCGAAGAACGTGCGGTTATTCCTTAACCGTAACGGCAATTAACTGATCGCCATGTTCCACCTTTGATTCGGTGATTCGATCAACGGCAGCATAACTGGCAGTATTAGTAATAACCACCATCACCGTTGGATCAAGCCCGGCATCCTTTACCTGCTGGACATCAACCGTCCCCAGTTTATCTCCTTTCTTAACGTGCTGCCCCTGCTTAACAAATGATTCAAACGGGGCACCCTTCAGGTTAACGGTATCAATCCCGATATGAATCAATACTTCCGCACCGTTATCAGACTTCAAACCGTAAGCGTGTTTCGTTTCGTATGCAATCGTAATTTCACCATCAACTGGCGCATAGATTGTTCCATCACTTGGAACAACAGCAGCCCCGTTCCCCATCATTAACGTGGAGAAGACCTCGTCGTTAACATCACTTAGACTTTCAGACTTCCCGGTAACCGGAGAAGCAATGATTTCATCGTTCAGGCTTAATTCTTCCTCAGCAACCTGTTCTGCCTTGGCATCAACCGCAGCGGCTTCGTCAGCAGAAACGGCCGTAACGCTTTCTTGAACCGTCGCACTAGCCGGGTTAACCTGGTCGATATGCTTCTTCCCGTATATAAAGGTGATGATAAAGGCAACGACAAAACTAAGTAATTCACACCCAACGTAGAACGGTAACGTTAACCGAGACGCAATGTGTAGTGATAGGAACCCTAAGAATCCAGCAGAACCAAGGGAAGCAGCGCCTAACTTGCACAGTCCAGCGACAAACGATGCCACACATGAACCAACTAAAGCACAGAAGAACGGAAACTTAAACTTCAGGTTAACCCCAAAGATGGCCGGTTCCGTAATCCCCAGTAAAGCAGAAACACCGGCCGATGAAGTCAAACTCTTCATTTTGCTGTCCTTAGTTAACCGCCAGATTGCAAAGGTCGCCGCTCCCTGAGCAACGTTAGCCATAGAAGCAACGATAAAGATGAAATCTCCCACTCCCTTACCATGCTGTAAAGCAGTAATTAATTGGGTTTCAATGGCCGGGAAACTTTGGTGCAGCCCAGTCAGCACAATCGGTGAATAGCAAGCCCCAAAGATTCCCATCCCAATCGCTCCAGTCATGTGGTACAGCCAAACGATGAAGTCGGTCAGGTACTCAGAAACGGCCCGCATAACCGGTCCAATCAAAACAAATGTCAGAAAACCGGTAATAATAACGGACAATAACGGGGTAAACGTAAAGTCCACTGCTTCTGGTAAATGCTTGTGAAAGAACTTCTCTAGAATGGACAGAACCCACACAGCCGCCAATACCGGGATAACCTGGTATGTGTACGGCGTCTGGGAAACGTGCATCCCAAACAGAACCCACGAATGTCCTGCAATCAAACTCGGGGACGTCATCATCATCCCGATCATTCCACCAAGGAACCGGTTAGCCCCAAACCGCTTAGCGGCGGCAAACCCAACTAAGATTGGCAAGAAGATGAACGGTGCTGACGCCATGACCTGAATCATGTTTGAAATTGGCTTAAGCCACGGCACCATCGTAACAACAGCTTGGGGGCCGAAGAGTCCCTTTGACGTAATGAAGTTGTTTAACGCCATCATAAGCCCGCCGGCAACCAATGCTGGAATTAACGGAACAAAGATGTCAGACAATAGCTTAACAAATGCCATAATTGGATTAACGTGCTTTCCCTTAGCAGCAATCTGCTTTAAGTCATCAGTTGATGCCTGTTGCACCCCTGTCTGCTTAACCATTTCATCGTAAACGTTATTAACATCACCGGGGCCAATAATAATCTGAAACTGTCCGTTCGTGCTGAACGTCCCCTTAACCCCGTCGTTATTATCCAAAGCTGCCTGATCAACCTTGGATTCATCCTTTAAGACCAACCGTAGCCGGGTTGCACAGTGGGCAGCGGCAACGATGTTGTCTTCGCCAACCGCCTTGACGACGTCAGCAGCGACCTTCTTGTGATCCATGGCAAACACTCCTTTACCGTAAATAATAATTGCAATGGAAACGTTTTTATAACTTCCAAGCTCTATTATCCAGCTTTTTACCCGTATGTCAAACGCTTATCATACAAAAAGCCGTTTTTATCCTTCTTTTTTAAACATGAAAGGATAACATGACATACGTTTGACACAAAAACTGCTGCTCGCTAGAATGGTGGTAGATAACGTTTTCAAGGAGGATTACTAATGGAATGGACGCGAGAACGCCGGTATTTACCTTACGCTGATTGGGACGCCCAAACACTACTTCAATTGCAGGCAAAGACGGCTCGGTCACAGTATCAGTTGCATTACCACATTCATCCCCAGTCAGGACTTCTAAATGATCCCAATGGTTTTTCATACTTTAACGGGGAATGGCACATTTTTTATCAGTCATATCCCTTCGGCCCGGTTCACGGGTTAAAGTCGTGGGTTCACCTCACATCGTCTGACCTCGTTCACTGGGAAAACCAAGGACTCGCCCTCGCGCCTGATACACCATACGATAGTCACGGAGCGTATTCCGGTTCAGCAATGGTCGTCGGCGACCAACTAATGCTAATGTACACGGGAAACCACCGGAACGATAAATGGGTTCGAACCCCATACCAATTAGGAGCAATGATGGCCCCAGACGGAACCATCACCAAGCTTCCAGCCCCGTTAATCATCCCTCCTGACCATGTCACCGAACATTTCCGTGATCCGCAGCTAGTTAAGCAAGGAGACACCTATTATGCCATCATCGGGGCGCAAGATAAGCAAACCTTAACCGGACAAGTGGCGGTCTATTCATCCCCCGACCTCCATGAATGGCGTGATCTAGGATACCTTCAGTTTAGTAAAGACGACATGGGATACATGATTGAATGTCCGAACCTTGTTTGGGTTGACGGACACCCCGTTTTTATTTTCTGCCCGCAAGGACTCGCCCAAGAAATCCAACATTACGCCAATATTTATCCAAACATGTATCTCGTTGGTGATGACTGTGACCTCACTACCCCGGCAATTACCGGTGCTACTTCGCCAACCAACCTTGACGACGGCTTTGACGTGTATGCTTCTCAGGCATTTAATGCCCCGGACGGAAATACGTACATGATTAGCTGGGTTGGCCTTCCCGATTGCACCTACCCAACGGATGAAGAAGGCTGGGCTAATTGTCTTAGCCAGGTAAAGGAGCTCCACATGACACCCGCGGGGGAATTAATCCAGCAACCAGTGGCTGCAATGAAAAGTCTCCGAGGGGATGAACAAACGTTGAACGGTACAATTTCCCAGGAAATTACCCCGTTGATTGCTGATGTTGGTAGCCAATACGAACTTCACCTGCATTTTGATGCCCCAACTCAAGGAACCCTTTTTCTCGCAGGCAATGCAAACTGTACCCATGCCATCCAGCTCCATTTTGATACCACCACCGGGAAACTAACGCTTGACCGTGGTCAGGCCGGAAAGGCAGTCAACCCAAAATATGGGACAACCCGGACAATCACCCTTGCAGCAAACGCCAACCTAGATCTGGACGTCTTCATTGACGCTTCACTGGGTGAAATCTTTATTAATGGTGGCCGGCGTGTTATGACCTTCCGGTTCTTCCAGGAACCAACTGCTACAACAGTGGCACTTTTGGGGAGCGGCCATTTTACCGGTAAATACTGGCCGCTTGCGTTATAATTACCAGCTTGATTATGACTGAAGTACGCCTATTAGGGGGGAATGAACCATGCACCGTCCAACATTGAAAGACGTTGCCCGGGAAGCACAGTGCTCAGTTACGACCGTTTCCCGGGTAATCAATAACTACGGTTACCTTAGCGAAAAAACAATTAATGCGGTCCATGCCGCAATGAAAAAACTGAACTACCAGCCCAACTCCTTGGCCCGCTCTCTTCAAGGAAAACGAACCCACCTAATTGGCGTAATTGTTCCGTCAATTACGAACCCGTTTTTTGCCGAACTTGTCGAGGAAATTGAAAACGAACTGCTCCGTAACAACTACAAAATGATTCTGTGTAACAGTGTAACAAATAAGGAAAAAGAGCGCGCTTACCTCCGGATGCTGATTGCTAATCAGGTGGACGGGGTAATTGCCGGGGCCCACAACCTTGGCATTGGGGAGTACCAACGTACGGGATTACCGATTGTTTCTTTCGACCGGCAGTTAGCCCCCCATATCCCCATCGTGTCGTCCGATAATTACCAGGGAATGGTTTATGCAACTCGAGCCATGTACCAGACCGGTGCCCGGCATATTTATTTCCTGGGAAATCCCCACGATGAAGCTAATCCGACCATCCAACGCCTCCACGGATACCAGGATACGGTGCGTGCGCTTAGACTCCATTCCCACATTTATCCGGTTCGGTTTGATGATTCACCCGCAGTCAAAAAACTAACAATTAAAGACATGCTAACTAATCATCATCCTGATGCGGTAGTGTGCACGGACGACTTAACCGCACTCTTAGTTCTTCAAACGGCCCGGGAACTTCATATTGACGTTCCAGCCGCCTTACGGGTAAGCGGGTTTGATGGTACACAGCTAATTCAAAACTACTATCCGGAATTACCGACAGTTATTCAGCCAACGCGTGACCTTGCTGCGGTGCTTGTTAATTTCCTAAAACAACGGATTGAAACCCCAGACAAACCCGTAACTGAATCGCCGTGTATTCTCCCGGTTACGTTTCGCGGGGGAAACCTTACAAATTAATTATGAATAAACAAAAAGCGCGTTAAGGAGCTTCCAACCCCTTAACGCGTTTTTCAATTCTAATAAAAGGAGCAACTGAATGCTGTATTACTTTTGGTACATCCGTCCCTTTTCTAAAATCCATTTAATTCCCGTAAAGCGGTGTAAATCGGCCGTCCTCCTAGCCAATCATTGACCAGGTATGCGACTAACGTGACAACAATCAAAGGCATCATGTGTTTAATACTTCCGACCATTTCAGAAATAAGCACCACCGCGGTAAATGGTGCCTTTTCAATCGCACCAAAGTACGCCGCCATCGCATAAATTACGATGTTTAAGAAGTACCCTGAGGCAAGTAGTCCCATGTGGACCATCACGCTTGCGTATAAACCGCCCGCCGTTGCCCCAAGAACCAGGATTGGCATGAAAATCCCTCCTGGGACAGATGCACCGTATGAAACCATCGAAAAAACAAACCGAATAATTAGAAGGAGAAGCAAGATTCCCACCCCAGACATCCTGTTCATAATATACGTACTAAAGTGGGGGCTGGTAATATCAAGAATAAAGTTATGGCTTCCCCCGAGCATTTTACAATAATATAACCCCAGCGGAATTACCAATAAAAGCGGGACAACGCAGTGCCAAGGTCGGGGAATGATTTTTAACTTTCCGTACCAATGAGGTAAACTTAAAATCACCCACTGGTAGAGAAAAGCAAAGAACCCAAGAATCAACCCTAACAGAATTAATTGCCAATATTGCGCTAGCGGGACACTAAAATCATAAATTAAGTGTAGGCTAGGAGTTAACCCAAAGAAGATAAGCGTTACTATGTCAGAAACAATTGCAGCGGTCAGGGCCGCTAACCAAACGACCGTGGAAAAGTCCTGGGTAATTTCTTCAATCAAAAATAACGCACCGGCGAGCGGAGCGCTAAACGCTGCAGAAAGCCCCGCAGCAACTCCACTAGCAATCAACGTATTTCGCTCCTGTTTTGTGCTAGGAAACAGATCATCCGCTACTCCCTGAGCAACGCACGCTCCCATTTGAATACACGGACCCTCTCGCCCAAGAAACAATCCCGGACAAATCGCCATAAGGCCTCCTACAAACTTCCGCCAAAGAACCGGCCACCACTTAATCTCAAGCGTTCCGTCAAGAATCGCCTCTGTCTGAGGGACCCCAGAACCCGTAATATTACGCAATTGCGGTCGAATAATAAATCCTAGGATTAACGCTAAGATGAGGGTTACAATTACATATCCGATAATAGTTACCGGATGGTGAAGCATGTACGGGTAAATTAAGTACAACCAACTCATTGTATGGTCAATAATCAACCGAAAAATACTAACGATTAATCCCGTTATTGCGCCCACTACCGCACTCTTTACAATCAAAATGAAGTTCTTCGTTTGAAATGCTGGTTGAAGAACTTCCTTTACACTTTCCAATTGGATCTCGCTTCTTTCCCCTTCGCTTTACTTTTATTATATGATTATCATCGTAAAAATTGAAATTTCCCCTACACTACCGCCGTTTACCCGAATAATTATAAATCGTTGTCAATTTGCGTAACTTTACGTATTCTAATACTAAACAAGGAAGGAGAGAGAATAATGACAAACGTCCTGTTTGTATGCTTAGGAAATATTTGTCGGTCACCCATGGCAGAAGCAATGATGCATAATCTTGTGGATCAAGCCCACCTTACGTCTCAAATTACGGTCGATTCAGCCGGGACAAGTGCTCAGGTAGGAAGTCAGCCCCACGAGGGAACTAAACAAATTTTAACGGCTCATCATATTCCGATGACTGGGTTAATTTCACGCCAAATTATTCCCCAAGACTTTACTACTAATGACTACATTATCGGAATGGATGCCATGAATTTACGGGATCTTCGCGCAATTGCTCCTCAAGGAACAGCCGGTAAAATTTACGGAATTAATGATGTTTTACCGAATAAGAAGGGCCAACCAATTGTTGATCCGTGGTATACGCACAACTTCAAAGCAACATACAATGATTTATGTGCGGCGCTTCCAGTATGGTTAACACTTATCCAAAAACAGTAATAAACAAATAAAAAAGGAGTTCTTATTAGAACTCCTCTTTTTCACCGCACGGCGACGTCCTACCCTCACAGGGGGCGGTCCCCCAACTACTCTCGGCGCGCTGAAGCTTAACTACTGTGTTCGGCATGGGAACAGGTGTATCCTTCAGGCCATCATCACCGCACTCTTTCCTTAAGAGAACTTCGTTCTCTCAAAACTAGCTAACAATT
>NZ_JBJFZV010000006.1:0-90143 GCF_045033015.1 Ligilactobacillus sp. LYQ60 | reverse complement strand
AAGGAAAGAGTGCGGTGATGATGGCCTGAAGGATACACCTGTTCCCATGCCGAACACAGTAGTTAAGCTTCAGCGCGCCGAGAGTAGTTGGGGGACCGCCCCCTGTGAGGGTAGGACGTCGCCGTGCTTTTTATTCCGGCATAGCTCAGTTGGTAGAGCACCTGACTGTTAATCAGGTTGTCGACGGTTCGAGCCCGCCTGCCGGAGTAATAATGGAGAGTTGTCCGAGTGGCTTAAGGAGCACGATTGGAAATCGTGTAAGGGGGTAACGACCTCCTTCGAGGGTTCGAATCCCTCACTCTCCGTTAATCATAATATGCCGGATTAGCTCAGTTGGTAGAGCAGTACTCTCGTAAAGTAAAGGTCGCTGGTCCGAGTCCAGTATCCGGCATTTGATAAATTATTTTAGTTTATTAAACGCCGTTAAACCGGCGTTTTTCTTTCATTAAATTCTGTGAAATTCCATAAGTTTGTATATGTTAAACACATTAAAAGCACATGGATCTTATCCGTGTGCTTGTTCAAACACATAATAAAAACGAGAAACACCGTATGGGTCCCTCGTTTTTATTTGTTCTAATTATTAGTAGCGCTATTTTCAGGTGTGTAAATAAGGTGCTTATTAACAAAGGCGTCTAATCCTAGGATGCTTAACTCACGGCCATAACCTGAATTTTTAACGCCGCCGAATGGAATGGCTGGGAGGGATGACCAGCTAGAGTTGATAAATGACATCCCCGTTTCAATTTGAGCGGCAACCCGTTCAGCGTGGTCAGGATCGCTTGAAAAGATTGTTCCCCCAAGACCGTAACTTGAATTATTGGCCAGTTTAATGGCTGCTTCTTCGGAGTCAACTTTGTAGATGGTGGCAACTGGGCCAAACATTTCCTGGTCGAAAATAGGATTATCGGGGGTAATTCCCGTCAGAATAGTTGGTTCAAAGAAAAAACCATCTCCTTTAACAATGTGACCACCGGTAATGCATGTTGCACCGTGGTCAATGGCCGTATCAACCTGCTGTTGAAGTTTTGTTTGGGCTTCTTTAGAGGAGAGCGGCGCAAGAGTAGTTTCGGGGTTCATTGGATCACCCATTTTTAACTGTGTAAATTGTTTTTTCAGCATAGTAACAAAGTCATCATACTTATCAGCCATAACAATGAACCGTTTAGATGAAGTGCAAACCTGCCCGGCGTTATCAATTCGTGCACGAGGAGCAACTTTTTTAACAAGTTCCCAATCGGCATCATCAAGGATGATGAACGCGTCGTTTCCGCCGAGTTCCATAGTTGATTGCTTGAGGTTTTTTCCCGCTTCGGCTGCAACGGCGGCGCCTCCGCGCATTGATCCCGTTAGGCAAACACCGGATACTCGGGGATCGGCGATAATCCTGGCAACTTGTTCGTAGCTAATAAAGAGGTTGGTGAATGCCCCGGCAGGAGCTCCTGCCTCCTTAACTAACGCATCGAAGGCTTGGGCCGATGCCGGACAGATGGAGGCGTCTTTAAGAATCATTGGATTTCCTACCATGAAGTTTGGAGCGAATACCCGGACAATTTGATAGAGAGGGAAGTTCCATGGTTCCACAGCCATAATTATCCCAGTTGCCTGCTTTATATAGTGCGCCGTTCCCTGTCCAGCTGGCATTGGGAGGTCAACTGGTTGAAGCATTTCTTCAGCATGTTTGGCGTAGTATTCAGCAATCATAGCACATAAGTCAACTTCTCCTTGCGATTCACAAAAAAGTTTCCCCATGTCGTAGGTAATGGTTTTAGCAAGTTCATCCCGGTGTTTCCGGAGGGCCGCTGCAACTTTGAGAAGCTGTGCTTTCCGGGTTGAAATGGGCTGAGTTCTCCACTTTTGGTAAAGCGTATGGGCTAGGGAAAGCGTTTGGCTTACTTCTGTATCAGAATTATTCGGGAAGGTTTTAAGCGTTTTCCCCGTATAAGGATAAGTTGTTTGGTATGTCATGTGAAATCCTCCTTAAACAAAAATGTTCATTTAATATATAGTTTCTTTTAAATGATATTCATAATAAAATGAACTATCTGTATTCTATTCGTTTGTTTAGTGAAAGGCAATGATTATTTTTTTGAAAACAAAAGTAATGAGGAATAGAATGTTATTAATTTTTTCTAATTAAGTGAGTGATTTATGAGTAATTGTTGTGACTGATCTTATTTTCCTGTATAATTGACGGTGCACTTGCTGTTTGTCGGTGGATGAACGGTAACAAAATTAACGATTAAAGGAGACTTGTTATGAACCAGAAAACGAATGACCATTTTTTCTTCGGCCATCCGCGGGGACTGGCAACGCTATTCTTTACTGAAATGTGGGAACGGTTTAGCTACTACGGGATGCGCGCTATCCTACTATATTACATGTACTACGCCGTTTCTCAGGGCGGATTAGGTTTTGATAAACCAACCGCAATGTCAATCATGTCGATTTACGGTGCGCTAGTTTACCTTGCCGGGGTTGTCGGCGGGTTTATGAGTGACCGGGTATGGGGAAGCCGGAAAACGGTGTTCTTCGGGGGCGTTTTGATTATGCTGGGGCATATCGTTTTAGCAACTCCGTTTGGGCGACTTGCGTTGTACGGCTCAATTGCCCTTATTGTCATAGGAACAGGATTGTTAAAACCAAATGTTTCCGACATGGTTGGGGGGTTGTATACCCCTGGCGATCCGCGACGGGATTCTGGGTTTAACATCTTTGTTTTTGGAATCAACGTTGGGGCCTTTATCGCACCGTTAATCGTGGGGTGGTTAGGGCAAAAGGTGAACTTCCATCTTGGGTTCTCCCTGGCTGCGATTGGAATGTTCTTTGGACTTATTCAGTACGTAATTGATGGCCGAAAGTACCTGCCCAAGGACAGTCTGTACCCGAACGATCCAATTCAACCAGATGAATTAAAACATATTTTGATAAAGGTTGGCTTGGGAGTTGTTGCTGGGGTATTGGTTCTGGTTATCCTCGCAATCTTTGGCCAATTAAGTATTAGTAATGTAATTTCACTGATTACGCTCGTTGCTGTGATGATTCCAGTGGTCTACTTTGTAATGATGCTGAGTAGCAAAAAAGTATCCGGAACGGAGCGTTCACGGGTATGGGCGTACATTCCACTGTTTATTGCGTCAATTTTATTCTGGTCAATTGAGGAGCAGGGATCTGTTGTATTAGCGTTATTTGCCGCAAATCAGACCCGGTTAACAATTGGTAGCTTTACGATTCCGGCTAGTTTCTTCCAAAGTATGAATCCACTATTTATCATGCTGTACGTTCCAATCTTTGCTTGGCTGTGGACGAAGTTGGGAAAACGACAACCCTCATCACCAATGAAGTTTTCACTGGGATTGTTTTTTGCCGGAATTTCGTTTCTGTGGATGACGCTCCCAGGAATGCTCTTTGGGGTTAATGCTCGAGTTAGTCCATTCTGGTTGATTATGAGTTGGGCGTTGGTAATTATTGGTGAAATGTTGATTTCACCGATCGGAATGTCGGTAACAACAAAGCTCGCTCCCCGGGCTTTTCAATCCCAGATGATGAGTATGTGGTTTTTATCAGATGCGGTGGCACAGGCCTTTAACTCCCAGTTAGTTAAGCTGTATACCCCGCATACAGAAATTTTGTACTTCGGAATTGTGGGGGTCATTACGATTGCGTTTGGTGTGATCATGGTACTGATGGTGCCACGCTTAAAACGGTTAATGGCGGGGGTTCATTAGTTTTAAAAATTAATGGCCAAAAATTACACATTACCCCTTGTGTTAAGTTAAAAAAACAGGTATAGTAATTAAGTCGGTAGCGACAATTACTATTATGGAGGAGTAGCGAAGTCTGGCTAAACGCGGCGGACCGTAAATCCGCTCCTTCGGGTTCGGTGGTTCGAATCCACTCTCCTCCATCATATTGGGCTATGGCCAAGTGGTAAGGCATCAGGTTTTGGTCCTGACATGCGCAGGTTCGAATCCTGCTAGCCCAATTAAATAGGAGAGGTTGTGACGTGAGTCCAACCTCTCTTTTCGCGTTATACTAAAAGAACTAGAGGAGGGGTTCTGTGTTATTACTGACAGCTTCACTTGCCATTATGGGAATTATCTTTTTACCAGTGGCTTTTTTCTATTTAATTAGTTCATGGCGGAATTATGGGAAATGGATAATGCCTGTAATTACGATAGCCGTTTGTTTTGCATGTGCGCTTGGCGGCGGTTGGGGATTTATTCAAGCGTGGCATATAGGTCACTCATCATCAGCGGAAACACCGATGACATCGGCGCCAACCACGCTGCAGTCAGCACAGGGAAATCAGTCTCAGCCTCTTGTAGTTACGGGAATGCCGCAGTTAGATGCAGCGCATGAACAAGCTAAAACGCAGCAGCAAATTTTAGGTGACATGCAGCGAACTTTTAGACCAATTGGGACGGTTAGTTTTGATCAGCAAACGAAAACATACCGGATCATGCCTACCAGTAATCAGGATGTTCAGGCGATTAATTACGTCCTACAAAATCCTGGGATGGCCCAGAAAGTGGGTTATAACCAGCTAACTGGGGGAATTAAACAGACGGCAAAAAATTTACAATCGGCGTTAGGACGGGGGTATACGTATCAATTACTTAAGCCAGGAGACACAAATACGGTAATTTATTCTGTGCGGAATGGTAAAGTCCTGGTGGACATCGTTAACGGGATTAAATAACAAAAATGAAAACGCTTGTCTGGATGGTCTATACCGATTATAATAGTGGTGTTAACTGCGAAAGTGAAAGGATGACCAAAATGAGTATAGTGTTACGGCATGCGGTAATTTATACGGGCGATGAACGAATTGATGATGGTTATGTGCGTTTCAATAAGCAAATTGAAGCGGTCGGACCAATGAGTGATTTACGGATTCAAGCGGGTGATAAACTCAGTGACCTGCACGGTCAGATTATTGTTCCGGGATTTATTGACGTCCACACGCATGGTGGGTACGGTTTTGATGCAATGGATGGGGATCCGGATCAGATTAATGAATTAGCAACGGATATGGCCCGAAACGAAGGGGTAACAACCTACTTTGCCACGACAATGACGCAGTCGGTTGAAAATATTAATCACGCGATGGAAGGAATTCGCCAAGCGGCAGAAAAGAACCCGTTGATTCAGGGGGTCCACCTTGAAGGCCCATTTATTTCGGTAAAGTACAAGGGGGCTCAGCCGGAAAAGTACATTCAGGTTCCAAATGTTGCCTTGCTGGCACGGTGGAATGAATTATCCGGGAACCGTGTCCGGATGATTACGTATGCTCCAGAATATCCTGAAAGCCGGGCGTTTGAGGATTACTGCCTGGAAAACGGAATTGTGCCGTCAGCGGGGCATTCTAATGCTACACGGGAACAAATGTTACAGTCACGGGCAACCCATATTACGCACCTCTACAACGCACAGCGGGAGTTCAAACACCGTGAGCCAGGAGTCACCGGGCACGCCGTCCTGGAAGATAACCTGTACTGTGAGATTATCTGTGATGGGTTCCACAACGTTCCGGACATGGTGCGGTTGGCATACGAGTTAAAGGGAGCAGATAAACTCGAGCTGGTAACGGATTCGATGCGGGCCAAGGGAATGCCCGAAGGCGATTACGAACTCGGGGGACAAAAGGTCATCGTGAAGGATGGTCAGGCTCGCTTAGAAGTAGGTAATTTGGCTGGCTCTGTTCTGAAGTTTAACGTGGCATTTAAGAATATTATTAAGTTTACGGGTTGCCGGATCGAGGATGCCGTTAAGATGTCATCGGTTAATCAAGCCCGAGAGTTCCACCTTGAACAAAAAGGCGGAATTGCGCCAGGGAAGGACGCTGATTTGAACGTGTTAGACAGGAGCCTTGATTTACAGCAGACGTATTCTTTTGGGAAGCTGATGAAGTAATTTTTAATGTTATTAAAATAACAGTGAGGAGCGTGATGAATGTAGGATGTTGCCTGATAACAGAGTATCGGCTAGGCGGCAGGAGTATTTTCAGCACGCTCTTTAAAAAAATTGTTTGTGTCAAGGGCGGCTGGTTATAACGTGGTGGCGGACGTTTGATTCATTTAGGCAATTCCTCGATGCATGATTTATGCTATTATTATTAAGGCTAATAATAATGGTGAAAAGTGAGGGCAAAATGAATGGGGTCACCAATCTACATTCAAATTCATAATCAAATTCGGCAGGCAATTGAACAGGGGAAGTGGCAGGTTGGCGATCGGATTCCTGCGGAACGGCTTCTCGCTGAGCAGTTTGGGGTGTCGCGAATGACGCTACGGCAGGCTATTCAGACGCTTGTTGATGAGGGAATTCTTGAACGGCGGGTTGGGGCCGGAACATTTGTAGCCAGCCAAAAGGTGCAGGACCGAATGGCAGGCGTGACTAGTTTTACCGAGTTAACCCGCTCGCAGGGAAAGGTTCCCTCTAGCAAAACCATCTCGTATGTGATTACAACGCCAACGCTCAGCGAGCGTGAGCGGCTGCGCTTAAACGGTGAAATGCAAGTATTGCGCATGGAACGGATTCGGTACGCTGACCAGGTGCCGATTTGTTTTGAGGTAACAACGGTTCCTGCTGACCTGGTGGTTTCGTTTGCTAGGGACGAGGTTACTAGCTCGCTGTATGAAGCCTTACAGGACCGGGGATATACGATCGGAAAGGCCCAGCAGACCGTTTCGGCAACCCTTGCTTCTGAACGGATTGCGGAATATCTAGATATTAAACGAGGGGCAGCTCTTTTGCGGCTCCGGCAGGTTACCGAGTTACGGGACGGGCGCCCGTTTGAGTACACCCGAACCCAGTATGTGGGAGACCGGTTTGAGTTTTATTTAGAGAATAACCGGTAAGGGCTAATCGATGGCAGTTGATTACCAGGAGAAATGATAACATCAACCGGATCTGTTACTCTTTTTGCATAATCTGATGTCTAAAATAAACGGGTTAAGTGGAAGTCCGTATTCCTTCGAACCGCAGTTTACGGTTCGTGTGGTTTACTCCTTCCACCATACCCGTTTTTTCGTTGGGTACATTTTTCTCGGATATATTTATTCTTGTCTACTGGTAAATTTGCGCCACAGAATAAGTGCTAGGTAGTGGGGGAGGGCCATCATTCGCCCAATCCGACGGGGATCTTGTAAAAGCCGGTACAGCCACTCAACGTGGTGTTCCTGCCAACTTTGCGGGGCCCGGTGAACCGCCCCTGCTAACACGTCAAAACTACCGCCTACTCCCATCCAGAGGGCAGGGGCTTGCTTTCGAAATTGGCGGATGAACATTTCTTGTTTGGGAAAGCCAAGGGCGACGAAAACAAATGAAGGGTGTGCGGCCTTAATTTGAGCGGCAATTTTGGCAGCTTCGCTGGAAGTGAAATAGCCGTCATGACTACCAGCGATGATTACGCCAGGGTATTGATGGTGGACGTGGATAATGGTTTGCTGCAAAATTGTTGGTTTAGTTCCCAGGAAAAAGACACGGTCGTGGTGAAGGTCAGCATGATGAAGGAGGGCACACATTAGGTCAAAGCCGGTCACCCGCTCTGGAACGGGGTTTCCCAGAAGTGCGGTGCCCTTCACGATTCCAATCCCATCTGCTGTTATGTAATCAGCAGTTTTGATTGTCTGCATGTATGTTTGATCTTTGCGGGCAGCCAGTACAATTTCTGGATTGGCCGTTACAATAAACCGGTTTTGTCCAGCTTTATGATCGGTAATAAGTTGGGTGACAACTTCTTTTTTTGTTGCCTTGATAAACGGAATACCAAGAACGTTACTAGTACTGAATTTCACGGGAGACCTCCTTTAAAATGAGTGGGCTATTACCGGTAGTCCAAATTCAAAATAAAGTGTGGTAGAATTACCACGAACAATGCTCATTATAAGGTATTCGACGATAAAGGATAAGTGGGGAATTACAAATGCAACAACAATATCCAGATGATAGCCTAGCCCTTCATACTGACTTGTATGAAATCAATATGATTGAAACTTACTGGGAGAAGAAAATTGATCAGCGTCAGGCAGTGTTTGAGGTTTATTTCCGAACAATGCCGTTTGAGAACGGGTACGCGATTTTTGCGGGGCTTGAGCGGGTCGTGGATTATATTCGTAACCTCCGATTCACCGATAGCGACCTGGCATACCTGCAGCAAGTGGGTGATTATCCGGCGGCATTTATCGACTACCTCCGGCACTTTAAGTTTCAGTCAACCGTGCGGTCTGTCGTGGAGGGGGAAGTGGTGTTTAACAACGAGCCCCTTATTGAAATTCGCGGACCGTTGGTTGACTGTCAACTGGTTGAAACGGCAGTGCTAAACGCAGTTAACTATCAGACTCTGATTGCAACGAAGGCTTCCCGGGTGCGGTCGGCGTGTGAAGATGACCTCTTGATGGAGTTTGGAACGCGGCGGGCACAGGAGTTCGATGCGGCGTTGTGGGGAACGCGGGCTGCTTACATCGGGGGCTTTGACGCTACAAGTAATGTTCGGGCGGGCAAGTTGTTCGGTATTCCCGTTAGCGGGACCCACGCTCACTCACTTGTGCAGGCGTACCAGAACGACTACGATGCGTTCATGGCGTACGCCCAAACCCACCACAATTGTGTTTTTCTGGTGGATACCTACGATACGCTTCGGAGTGGGGTACCTAATGCCATTCGGGTTGCGAAAGAAATGGGAAACCGGATTAATTTCCAGGGTGTACGGATTGACTCGGGTGACATGGCCTACATTTCAAAGCGGGTGCGGGAACAGTTGGATGAAGCCGGCTTTCCTGATGCACACATTTATGCGTCCAATGATTTGGATGAAAAAACGATTACTAGCTTGAAGATGCAGGGGGCTAAAATTGATGCATGGGGCGTTGGAACAAAACTAATTACCGCGTATGACCAACCAGCACTTGGAGCCGTTTATAAGATGGTGGCCATGGAAAATGCTCGCGGTGAGTTGGAAGATACGATTAAGATTTCCAGCAACGCCGAAAAGGTATCTACGCCGGGCCAAAAGCAAGTTTGGCGGATTACCCGTAAGAATGATGGAAAGTCCGAGGGAGATTACGTTGCTCTCCTAGACGAACAACCGCAGAATCAAGATGAGCTGTACATGTTCCATCCCCAGTACACGTATATTAATAAAACGGTACGGAATTACCAGGCCCGTCCCCTTTTACGAGAGATTTTTATGAATGGTAAGCAGGTTTATGAATTGCCATCACTAGAAACGGTGCGGAACTATTCCCAAGAACGACTCAGCAGTTTGTGGAACGAGTATAAACGGGATTTGAACCCGCAGGATTATCCGGTGGATTTATCCCAGCAGTGTTATGATAACCGGATGCGAATGATTAAGAAGGTTCGGCAGCAGGTTGCGCAACAAGCAACCAACGGAAAGGGAGAGAAATAATGCGACCAATGCAACAGGAAATCATTGATGCTTTATGCGTGCAGGCGTCAATTGACCCACAAACAGAGATTCGGCGGTCAGTTGACTTTTTGAAAGCCTACCTGAAGAAGAATACGTTTTTAAAATCTCTTGTGTTAGGAATTTCCGGGGGACAAGATTCAACGTTGACGGGGAAATTATCCCAAATGGCAATTAGTGAGCTCCGGGAGGAAACAGGGGATGACGAATACCAGTTCATTGCTGTTCGGTTGCCGTACGGGGAACAAGCTGATGAACAGGACGCCCTGGATGCAATCGACTTTATCGGTGCTGACCGGACAGTGCGGGTAAACATCAAGGAGGCGGCCGATGCGATGGTGGCAGCCCTGGAGAAGAATGGGCTAACCGTGAGCGACTTTAATAAGGGAAACATTAAGGCGCGGCAGCGGATGATTGCCCAGTACGGGATTGCTGGCGAGTTTCACGGCGCAGTCGTGGGGACGGACCATGCAGCTGAGGCGGTCACCGGATTTTACACTAAGTTTGGTGACGGGGGAGCAGATATTACCCCAATTTGGCGGTTGGATAAACGGCAGGGCCGGGCAATGCTTGAGTTACTTGGTGCGCCGACACACCTGTACGAAAAGACACCAACGGCTGATCTTGAGGATAACCGGCCAGCATTGCCAGACGAGGTTGCGTTGGGCGTAACGTACGCTGACATTGATGATTACCTTGAGGGAAAGGACGTTGCGGATGATGCGGCGGAAAAAATTGAGCAGTGGTACCAAAAGACGCAGCATAAGCGCCACCTTCCGATTACGATATTCGATGATTTTTGGAAATAGGACGTAATTACATTATGAAAGTCTTTCCGGGGTTCGCAAGTGGATCCCGGATTTATTATGCAGGGAGGAAATGAGATGACGGACGAAGAACTTCAGCAATTAGTAGAACGGCTTTCCCTAACAGCATTTCACCGGTCATTCGATCACCAAGCAACGTTTAATAGTCGGTTGCAAACTACCGGGGGCCGGTATTTGCTTACAACGCACAACATTGAGATTAATCCGCGGATGACTGCGGCGGGACAATCAGCTTTAGCGGGGATTATTAAGCATGAACTGTGCCATTATCACCTCCACCTTACTGGCAAGGAATACATGCACCGCGATCATGATTTTAAGTCATTATTAACACAGGTTGGTGGCTGGCGGTACGCTCCAGCTCAGGAGCGAATACCAAAATACATTTACGTGTGCTGCCAGTGTGGGGCGCAGATTTTGCGGCAACGGCGAATGGATCCGCGGCGGTATGTTTGTGCTCGGTGTGGGGGAAGGATTGCTCTGGCTACAAAAAAGCGTTGACATTCATTGAGGGCTTGGTATAATTAGTATTGTTTCGCGGGTGTGGCGGAATTGGCAGACGCGTCAGACTAAGGATCTGGTGGTCGTTTAGACCGTGATGGTTCGAATCCATTCACCCGCATATTTTTATGTTCGTATGATTCAGGAATGTTGTTAAACCGGCATTCTTGTTTTTTATTTATCGTAAAATTTGTTTTTTTAGTTGATTTTAAACACATAGCAAACACACAGAATAAAATGAGCTCTCTCCCAGTAATGACAATGGTTTCGGCCGTTGTTGTTTTTTATTTTGGCGAATTTCAAACACACAGGATTTATGGTGCAGGTATGGCTAATTTGGCAAAAAAAGAGCGCCCCAAAATGGAACGCCCGGACGTTTTTGTGACTTTGGCATGTCACGATATGCGTCGACATCTTCATACTCATTGCACTTGTATTGTAGCATAGATTGCAATACACCAGTGCAGCAACGAGGGTAGCACTTCGAATTGCTTTTCAACATAGTGGGGTAAGTTTTTAGCGGTCGTTTCGGCGGCCGCTTTTTATACATATTACATTAAATTACAGTTAGATTAAGTTTATAAATAGTAGCAAATTTATCTTGACAAATTTTGCGGGGGGGGGGGGTAGAATCCTGATATAAAAGGATTTGTAGAAAGTTACGGATCTAATTAAAATCACTACATAGGGGGATTTATCCTTGAAAAACATTAAAAAGATTGAAGCGACAGCTGCCATTGCTGGTGCAGCCTTAACGGCTGGTTTAGTCGGTTCAAACCGCCAAGTAAAGGCCGATACGGTTTCAACTAATAATAGTACACAAGCTCAGACACCGCAGCAACAGATTTCTGCTGCTCAGGACAAGGTTAATACGGCTCAGTCCCAGGTTGACGCTACTAAACCAGCTGCTGACGCTGCTCAATCCAAGATTGACGCCGCTCAGTCACAGGTCACAGCTGCTCAGAATCAGGCCAACACGGCTCAGTCTCAGGTAACCTCAGCTCAGAATCAGCTGAATAACGATCAGGCAACCATTCAGCACAAGCAGCAACAGATTAACGACGATCAAAACCAGATCAAGCAAACCCAAGCTGCTATGCAGAATGCTCAGCAGAACTTACCAAGCACTCAGCAACAGGTTCAGTCCGCTGCTCAGACAGCCCAAACGGCTAAGGATAATGCACAGACTGCTGACGCTAATGCTCAGCAAGCTCAAAGCAAGGTTGATTCCCTCAAGAGCGACCAGCAAGCTGCTCAGAATAAGGTTAACTCCTTAGAAAATAACAGCTCTGTTGGTGAAGCTCAAAAGGCTGTTACTGACGCCCAGAACAAGGTCAACAACGACCAGGCGGCGCAGACGAACGCTCAGAATCAGCTGAACAATGATCAATCTGCTTTAGCAACCGCTAAGCAGGAAGCCCAGGATCAAATCTTTGCCCACAACAAGTTTGGTGGCCAGTTTGCTCACTTAAAGGCTTCTCCAGAACAGGAAGCTGAATGGGATAACGGTAATACCCTGACTGCTGACCAACAGGATGAACTTGATACCATCAACCTTTACCGGATGAGTCTTGGCTGCAAGCCCCTCAAGGTTGATTCTAGTGTTCAAGCTTACGCTACTCAGCGAGCCGCTAACGCTAACCCGAATGATCCTCACGCTGGTTTCAGCACACCAAGTGTTACTAGCGCTGATAGCGACAACGGTAACGAATCTGTCATTGATTCCGGCGAATGCTGGACGCCTGACACCGGTGAAGCTGCTGTTTGGGAACTTCTTAACGAAGCTCCTGGTCAGATGAGCCACCGTCAGAACTTGTTAAACCCATACGCTAACTACATTGGCATTGGCATTAACAATAATGGTGAAACCATGATTGATACGGTTACGGTCGATAAAACTGACCCGACAACCAACATGAACAACATCTACAACGGTAAGAGCAACTTTAATGGTATTGGTAACCAATACTGGAAGGATAACTACCAGCCGTGGACAGGTGACAACTCTATTACGCCAGTCCCATTAACCGATGCTGCTAGTGTTACCCCACTTAGTGCTTCTGAACTTGCTCGAATTAACATGACTAACCCATCTGACTGTGATGGTGGTGGTGAAGTTACTGCGCCATCTGGTGACGCTGCTAAGAAGGTCGCTGACCTACAGAACGCTGTTAATAACGATCAGGCTAACCTGAACAACATTAACAACCAGTTAACTAACGACCAGAACACCTTAGCTAACGCCAAGCAGGCTTTGACCTTAGCTCAGGAATCCGACGCTCAGCGAGCAAGTGAACTGCAAGCTGCTCAAAACAATCTGAACAACATTAACAACCAGTTATCCGCTGCTCAGAATGATTTACAGCAAGCCCAAGCTGCTGCTAAGCAGGCTGACAACGCTGCTAACCAGGCTCAGCAAAAGGCTAACGATCTGGCTAACCAGGTTAAAAGTATGCAGGACGCTTTGAACAACGGTAACAGTAAGATTGCCGCTCTCCAAAACGACATTAAGAATCTTGAGAATACTCCGGATCCAGACATTGCTAAGGATCAGCAGGACTTACAGGCTGCTCAAAACGCACTTACGCAAGCCGAAAACAACGTTAAGCAGGCTCAGGCTAACTTAGACGCTGTTAAGCAGGCTAACCAACCTGCCGTTGACGCTTACCAAAACGCTCTTAACAACCTCAAGGCTGCTCAAAATGAATTAAACGCTGCTAAGCAGCATCTCACCGACCTGGAGAACCAGGCTGCTGCTGCTAAGCGCCAGGCTCTCTACCGGGCTGCTAACCAGTCACATCGTGACTTAAACGGAACGGCTTTGCCAGCTGGTGCTTATATTAAAGATAATGGTGACATTGTTGGCACCGACGGTAATTTAATTGGTGTTAGTGGGGTCCTTTTTGATAAAAGTATTCATTATACAAGTGATATTACTAATGGATCAACGTTAAAGAGTGGCGCTAAAATCGTCTTTAGTAACAACACAGTTGAAGCGGCTGAGGTTCCAACTTCAGCTAAGAATGTTACTAAGCAAGCTCTACCAGATACTGGTGACGCTCAGAACATCAAGGCTGAGGAAGCCGGTATCGTTGCTTTAGGTCTTGCTGGTCTTGCCAGTGCATTTGGCTTTGCTAAGCGTAAGAAGCGTGACTAATTGAACAATTTAAGAAATACTCCTCGTTGATACGGGGGGTATTTCTATTTTAGGAGAATTATTATGAATATTTTGAGTAATGACGAACTTAGAAAGTATCGCGAAAAAGTAAATGGGAAAATGGTGTACACTAAGAGGTCACTTGTTAAGATATTTGATATAGCGGGGAGTACGGAAGATTCGAAGATAAGGAAGGCTAGTGGCATATTAAGTGATCTTAAAAATAGTTATTTTTCTGAGTGGCAAGGGACTGATCATCCTGTAAAGTTTGTCACAAGAGAAGATCGTCCTAAAAGAAATAAAATTAAAATAATTGATAGTGATTATTTTGAATTGTTTTATGATAAAGTAGTGAGAGAAAGACTGCAAAAAGTGGAAAGTGGCTTAAAATTTAGTTTGGATGAACGGTTTGATAAAGACGAAGTAATTATTGATATGAGAAAGCCTTTAATTGTTAGAAAGGCTACACCTGGAGAAGAAGAGAACGGGATTATCAGACACTTTAATTTTGCGCAGACAAAAAATATTGATCAAATAATTCATTTGAAAGCGCAGGATCGTTTTGAAGCTGACTTAGTTAAAGAAGTTAGCAAAAAATTTTGCTGCGATCCTAAACCGGCTAAAATGTTGATTGCTTATAGTCAAGAAATACAGCGATTAAAGGAAGTACTGTATTGGGTTAAGCATCCTGATGAATATAATGAATTTATGCATGAAGGACATCCAGATGTTCCTAGTGATGAGATTTTTGACATTAAAAATGAAATTACTGATGATATGTTACCTGAGGAGTATGAGGTAGAATGTAACGGATATAAAGTATTACATCAATTTGGTTGGCATTCGGATTTATTGTTAGATCAATAACGGTTCATTTAATAATCAATATAAGTAATAAGCGACTGCGATAGGCAGTCGCTTATTTTTTGTCAATAGGTGGACGAATTTTGATTCAATATTTCCCCACCTATGTTGCGAATAAATATATCTAAGTAGAATAAAAATTGTTGATACGTAACAATAGACGATTTAAAGGAGGCTGATAAATATGTTACGTGCAAATCATGCAATAAAGCCGTCTATTTTTCGAATGGAAGCAGTAAATGATTGTGGGATGAATTCCGCATTACCATTTACGGTTGCTGGGGTTGCAGCGGAAGAGAGGAACAAATGGGACAACGAAAATAACAGATATTCCGATGAAGTAGCGGAAACTGGAATTGTTGTTGTTCAGGATGCAGTTGATGAAAACGGTGAGATTTTCCAGCAGAATCCTATTATGGTGTGGATACCGGTGGAGAATTTAACAAAGTCAGTTGCAGATAAGCAGTTTAAGTTCAATGCAAAAGTAGCATTCAAGGATTTAGGTGGTTACTACTCACGGAAGAAACATGTTTGGATGTGGCACGCAACTGATGTAATGCCGTGGAAGGGAGATAAGTAAATGGGTAAGCAGAGTAATGATGTAAGAGCAGGACCCGCAATAGCGGGTGTAACAGGCATTTTAAATCCAGAGGAGGTGGTTTAATGGAAGAACGCGAAATTCAGTTATTGAAAACATTAATCGGGAGCGATGATCTAACAGAACAGGCTGTCGTAGCGAAGTTGGCAGATTACGCTGAGAGTGCTCTAAATGTTGGTTTAAGTTCTGAGGAGGCAGGATACGATAATTCCTTCACGGTTAGCTTTCAAGTTTCCTTCAAATCACTTGAAGGGGAGTGCCGGGTAGCGCTTCAGTATCCATTAGCATTTGTTGTCGATAGCGACTTGAATACGGAGATTTTACGGATCCTCAGTGTAGCCTTTTATCCGCTGCTGACCTTTCGACCGCTAACGGGGCCGCAGTTAGTTGATACTAGAAGCAATGACCTAGCAAGTGCGCGGGCGCTGGCGTTTCCCTTTCGTTTAGGAACGTTTCACCGGCGGCATTACCAGCGATTAAGTGACATCAAAGCGGTTAAGCGGGCGGATGGGAAAGTAGTCTTCCCGTTGATGAATGGGTATGATTACGCGCCATCAGATAACAGCGGCCATGCGATTATCACGGGAGTCTCTGGTTCGGGTAAGTCGATTCTGGGCATTATCATGCTGCAGTATTTACGGAGCACGGGGGCCACCGTCACGATTATTGACCCGAAGCTGGATGTTTCATGGGCACGCTACTGTGCCAAAGCTGGGGTGGAATACATTTCACCGGGAAGCAATGAAAACGGGACATCGTTCCTCGACCGGGTAATGAAGGTTCTAAAAGGCGCTGTTGAGGAAATGCATGCGCGGCAACGGGAGCTAGCGGCATCGCCAACACTAATAACTTTCAAGCCGCGAGTAATTCTACTTGATGAGGCGATGGCATTAGTACAACAAGCACCCACTAACCTGGTGAAAAATTACTTACAAATGTTGAATAGCCTCACTTTAATGGGCCGAAGCAGCTCAGTATCACTGATTTTGCTTTCGCAAACGGCTGATAGTCGGACAGTGATTAGTAGTTCCGCCCGCGATCAAATGGGACTAAAAGTTGTTTTAAGCAATGCAACCATTGCCAATAATGATACAAGGTATCTGTTTAAGGATTTTGATCCGTCAAGTATCGTTATTCCGCGCGATGATTTTCATCACGGTGTGGGATTGATTCAGCAGCAAAGTGATGGGTTGATTGTACCGTTTTTGACACCGTATGTAGCAGAACTTGCTTAAAGGAGGAAAAACATGAATAAATTCAAGGAAAAATTACAACGTTACCGGTGGTTGAGTTACGTGACTTATAGTGCACGAGTAATCCTGATATTACTGTGGGGATCACTAACAATTGCGGCCTTATTAGGAGGTGCGCTTTGGGGGATTGGTTCGCCAAGTGTCTTAGGATGGTTATTTGACTTTCGGTCGATAAGTGTATTCGTGATGCACATTGTCAGGGTTAGCTTAGCGGTTGATATCGCTGTGATGGTTGGAGTGACGCTAGTAATGAAATTAATCACACATCATGACAAGGTAGTGCTTGGACAATCACTAGCGTTGACCCGGATGGTGCAAAAGAACCTGCGGCAACGCGATACGGAGCAAAACGATTCGTGGAATCGTATGGTTTGGCATTCATTTGCCGTTAAGGGAGCAACGTTTAGTCTAGTTGCACTCCGACGGCCAGCATCGGTAGATATGACAAGTAACTGGGAGCAAACCCGAAATGATCTTAAGGCGCGGGTGGCACACGTAATGCCAGTTAAGGTTAGTTGGCAGACCTGGGGTGCCTGGGATGTTCTCTACTATAGGAAGAAACAGTCACGCTAAGCGTACGCCACCCTGCGCCCACCAGCGCAAAGGGGTGGCAGTGCGCAAAGCCAAATATTAACTAAAGTGTTGATATGACTGGCTAAAGGGGGCCTGTTCTTCCTTTAGCCAGAATAGCCAAAAGTGAGCCCAAACGGCTTGATATTAAGGAAAGGGTGATTAAATGACAGAAAAAGGTAGCCAAAAGGATGCCTCATCGCCGACAGAAAAACGATTACGTTCGCGCGGTTGGATGTATGTTTCCAAGGTTGAAGAAGTTCCGTTTGCGGACTTAGCTGCATTGGGACGACGATGCAAAGGGTTAAAGGGGATTGAACGGTACGCGATGATCGTCCATGATCGAGATACGCATAAAGATGGTTCAAAAGTTCGTCCGCATGTTCACGCAATGTTGCAGTTTAGCGCACCACGCGATGTTACCGCTGTGGCTAAGGAGCTAACCGTAGAACCAAATCAGTTACAGAAGATTACGGGTACAACGGGAATCAACAACGGCTTTGCCTATCTGGTGCACCAAACCGAAGGCGCCCGGGAGAAGTTTCAATATGATCCAACCGAGGTCATTGCGAATTTTGATTATCAAGCGTTGCTTGGTCAGCAACAGCAGCAAATCAAAAAATACTACTCTGGGAAAAAAGGAAAAGAACGGATTGCTCATCAAGTAGCTGATGGAGAATTGACGTACTCGGAAGCGATGCAGGTTGTGATGCAAACGTGGCCGTTATCAGTGGATGTGATGAGTAAGAAGCTACAAAGTATTATCGCGCAGCGGCGCTTGCAAAAGGTTAAGCGATGGGTGGACTATATGAAAACAAACCATATTTCCAAGATTATCTTGTGGTTGTACGGCGCAGCGGGGACAGGGAAAACGTTACTGGCCAAGACAATCGCACAACATGTTAGTGATAACGATGTTTTTGTGAGTGGAAGTTCGCGGGACTACTTTCAGGACTATCACGGACAAAATGTAACGATCCTAGATGAGTTACGTCCCGGCATGATTGCTTACGGAAATTTACTTCGGATTTTGGATCCATACGCATATGAAGTAAAGTTGCCCGCGCGTTATCAAGACTATCAACTCGCATCGGAATGGGTCATTGTTACTTCACCATATTCTCCGGGAGAATACTACAAGAGCGATGCAGGCATTAATAAACAGATTGACCGCCGGGATCAGTTACAGCGGAGAATACCAGTTGTGATTGAGATGGGGAAGAAAACGTTGAAGCTCAGGTATGAAGGTAATGAGTACCGAGCGTTAGCTGAAACGGAAAATCCGATTAACGGTTTACCACCTTCGGAACTTGCTGCGGCATATGAGATGCACACAGAAATTTTATGGTACGCGTTCTTACAGTTGTTCATCAACATTAAGGATTGTGTCCCTGATGAAGTGGCGAATGTTATTGAGCGGGTGAGAGACAAAAAGGATCATCAGCGTCCGACCAAAGCAGCTGATGACCTCGAAGATAAATGTAATGATTTATCGTCCTTATCTTCTCACAGTGGGAAGGGGGAGTAAAGTATGTTCGGCGAAGAAATCTTAAACGGTAAGCAGTTAACTAAGCAATTAGGAATTAGCCGGACGTTTCTGTATAGTCTTCTCGATGAAGGATTACCCAATCATCGGCTAGGTAATAGTTCCCGACGGTATTACATTCTTTCTGAAGTTGAAGAATGGTTAATTTCAAAGGGGTTAAGGTAAGAAGAATGTTACAATGAGCAAGTAGAGAGCTCATTGAGGAAGGATTCCGTCAATGACTGTTACTAAAATGACTGCTGGAAAGCATAAAGGTGAGTTTCGCGCACGAATTCAACCGGTTGATAAAATCACTGGGAGGCAATTTAGTATGCCTGTGCGCTATGCTCGGACAAAACGTGAGGCTAAAGCACTTGAGCAAGACATGTGGAATAAGTTTCAAACGGGTTATGCGTATAATGCTCGAAAAGACTTATTCAAGAAATGTTTTGCTGAGTATATTCGGTCAGAAAATGAACGTGGGAGATGGTCTAATAACACGTATGAATCTTGGAAGTATACTTCAAGGGTAATCATTGAATATTTTCCGCAAGTAAAATTGTGTGATGTTAACGAACAAATGATTCGGAATTTTGCTCGGGAATTTGTAAGAAAGCGTCATTTGGTAGTTAATAATAAGTCATCTGTTGCTCGATGCTTAAACCATATGAGAAGTTTTTTTGCAGTTTACGTGGGCAAGATATTTGATCAGAACCCTGTTCCCCAACGTGCACTGGAGAAGTTTTTCAGACTGGATGAAATGACTACCTCTAATGAACGTTATGTTCTGAAGGCAAATGAGATTGAAATATTACTTTCAAAGATAAAGCAGGAGTTGGATTTTAAAAAGATTGATTCCTGTGTTTCCCGAATGGCAATATACATTGACCTTTTAACGGGAATGCGGCCACAAGAAATTCAGGCACTTCGTTGGAAGAACCTTTGTAAAACTCCTACTGGGTATGCTTTTAGAATTAACGATTCATGGGATGAACACGGATGTACCTTTAATGGGCATTTAAAAGCACATAAGCGTGGCGAAGAAAGAATAACACTGCCAATAGATAACGAAGCTAAGGCGCTCCTTGATGAGTACCATAAAGCACAACGGAAGTTTTTGAAATCTGAAGGCCTTCGTAATAAGAATGGCTTGGTGTTTTTGAATCTAGTTGATTATCAGAAGTGCAGTAAAGGTTATCCTGTCACACAAACCGCGCTAAATAAAATGTTGCGTAAGTTGAGTACAAAGGTAGGAATTAATGCTAGAGGAAAACGTTGGTCTATGTATTCACTGCGACATACAGTAGCAACCAAATTGGGGAGTACGCCAGGGATGAGTTATCCTTGGGCAGCTGCTCGTTTAGGACACCGGCTTGATGAATTTATGGGGACATATGTTCATGAAGATGTGGATGTGGACGCTGAAATGGCTGCTAAATGGAAGGCTGTAAGGGGATATTCATAAACACACGGAAACACACAGAATTAACGTTGAATCATGACGAACGCTGATATATAAAGCATTATGCGTGGTGGTTTTCCACCATTCACCCGCATTTTTTTGTGCAAAAAAATAATAATAATGTTGATAAACCGGCATTTTCAGGTTTTATTTGTAAGCAAAATGGTGTGATTTTGGCACACCGCTGACACACGGGGCAATGGGTATAAGCCGTAGACATAGCAAGGCTTTGAGGGGCTTTGCTTTTTATTTTTGGCTTTTTTTGTGTCACACGGTTTTAGGACGTAAAAGTTTCCAACGTATTGCACTAGGCAAATAATAACCTGTCATATTATATAATCATTCATAGCCTAACAATGAATTACTAGCATTTCTGTTAGGAAGACCAACCGTCGTATAGTCGTTGACTGCGGACGGCCTGTTGAATATTAGCGAAAAAATCATACCGGAATACTTATAGTAGGCAGTTAGACGTTTAAAAATCTCTCTTTTAATTTCTATACATAAAGTATAATTTGTAATTCTATGTTTATTAAATTAAAACATTGTGCTTTCGCGGGTGGTGGTTTTTAATATCAACGATTATCCACGATTCTTTGTTTTAAGAATGTAAAGTTATCCTTTATGATTCTATGGAGTATGAGTTGTTTTAGAAACTTCATAGAAATCAAGGAGTGTTAGAATAACCTAGGAACTTATAAGAGCATTATATGAAGGAAGTTGATATTTTTGGATAAAGGAGCTATTGCTAGTAGCGTCGTTGGCTTACTGGCCCCCTTGCTAGTTAACCCAGTAATTGGTTTAGCAGTTCAAACGCCAAGTACCTCAAATAGTAGTGCAGTAAATAGTAGTACAGTTAGTCATTCAGTTCTATCACCAAAGCAAGGCAACTTTGTTTTAAGTGACACACCACAACAACAGGCGACTTATATTGGTGAAGGCGGGGAAGAACCCGGGAATGCAAAACTTGTTAATGCTGAAACTGGAAGTTCTACGCCCGCTTGGGGCTTTGATAAGGATGTTGTTAATGAATTCGATCCAGTGTCAGTTAACAATAATGGAGCAGAAACTAATGCTGTCGGTCGGGTTCCGTTTCCGATATACCAAAATCAAGGAGATTTAACAAGTGCCTTAGCTATCAGGGGGCTTTCGCAGGAGCAAATTAGTTCTTTAATTGCAGCAATGATGTTAACGGAACGGGGTACATATAAGGGAGATTATACCCCGAATAAGGGAGCTTCATTAGACCAGCAAAATGCGTCGTATAACTACCAAGTTCAAGCGGTTCTTGATGTTATTGTCGGGCAAGTTGATCCGCATCAAGAGGCGTTTATTAAACAACACTTTACAACGTTCCAACAAAAGCTGTATAACGCTGCGTTAGCCGATGCAAACGTAAGTGTTGGCGATATGACTACAGCATACTTAGTTGCCCCCGGTTCAAACAACAGACTGTCTAAACTCCAGCTGAATACACAAACTAATACTACAGCGCAGTTTGAACTTAATCCGCATTATCTTGGAGCGCCAGTTAAAGTAACTCAGATTCTTCCTGCAAATTACCAGGTAATTGATACTGCTACCAACCAACCGGTTAGTGAATTAGTAACGGGGCAGACTTATTACGTTAAGACTAGTGCAGCTGTTGCCCAGGCAACAGTCGCAATGAAGTATGCAAAAGACGCATTTAATTTTTTTGATACTAATTGCAAACCTGTAATCGTTGCCGAAAAAGTAGTAACTAGTTATGCAATTACTCCACGAGAAGCATCTGAGGTGCCATTTTACTATAATGAGAATGGCGATTATATTGGTTCGCTGCAAACACAAAATGGTTATCCAGTTGTGGAAGTTACTGGGCCAAATGGTGATCGTAATGTTGTGGCATTTCGACACATGTTAGATTATAATTACGCGCACATGAGTCGAAATACTAGTTACGAAGGGCTTATGGTTAGCACGCCGATAATGGAAGACTTAACATTACAAGTGTTTGCAGATATGCCAACACAATCGAGTTTTTCTTCAAAACCAGCAGGATTATCAAGTAGTTCTAGTGGCGCTTCGCTGACTGTTAACAAGAGTAGTAATGTTACTACCGTAAGTAGTTCGAAGCGTAGTATTGTGGCTGGTCCGGTACAAACTAGTCAGCGGCAAGTAATTAATGCACCAACGGGGATGCAACATTCAGTTCGCACGTTCCGTTCACATAAGCATCAGCAATTGCCAGATACCGGTGATCACCAAGCAAAAGGAACAGCCCTGTTCGGAATTGTATTGATAGGGTTGGGACTAGGATTTGCAGAATTATGGCGAATTAAACGGATCCATTAAGTTTAGAACCCTATTTAGGTGAATTCTAAGAAAGAAGCACGTTATCGTTTATAAACGAAGCGTGCTTTTATGTTGCGGTAATTTTATTAAAAGACGTAAAGGCAAATGCTTGTTGAGTAGTCAGTTGTCGATTTTGATTTTATAGAGCTGCCAATGATCAATACACCCAAGTTTTCTGAGAGAATGTTTAGTGAAAAGGGAGGGTGAATATATATGCCACGGCGGGCTCAGAAGGAATATCAAATAAACGATGTATTTGTTGTAAATCATAAACTAATTCCATAAAATTTAAAGAAATATCTTTTATGAGTATCTGCGATTATGGGCATAAATTTTTCCCATCGAATTAAATTAACTATGACTTAGATGTTAAATATACTGTCTTCCCATACGCATTATAAAAGAAGAATCAATGAAAACGCAGGTGGGAGGGTGCTTTCCTAAGTAGCAACTATTAAAAGGTATTGGTGTGTGTTATTGCGCGAAATAACTAAGGTGTCGCCTTTGGGGAGTATGGCTGAATTGATAATTTTCAACCGTAAAATTCGTTTTTTAGTTGTTTTTAAATACATAGTAAATACACGAAAAATGCGTATTTTCCTTGTAATGACGAGTTTTTTTCGGTTGTTTCTAATTTTGATAACTTTTAAGTGAACAAATATTAAAGATAAAAATGCAACGTTAAGTTAAGCGATTAAAGGATATTAAAATCATGTACCCCATGAGTGAAATTATAAATCTTTCATCATAATCTAATCTTGTGCTACAATGTAAATCGCTGTGGTTGATCGTAGCAAGGGTTACCGGCGAATAATTGAGGAGAAGAGAGAATGAATTTATTAAAAAGAATGTTTTTCCGTCAATCACCAACAAAGTACGGGCTAAAGGACGGCCACCTGAACCGTTCGCTCAGGGTACGGGATCTTTTATCTTTGGGAATAGGGATGATTGTTTCTACTTCGATTTTTACCCTTCCTGGGGAAGTGGCCGCTATGCATACGGGGCCGGCGGTCATTATTTCATTCGTAATTGCGGCAATCGTTGCTGGCCTAGTTGCGTTGGTTTACGCTGAGATGGCGGGGGCAATGCCGTTTGCTGGTTCAGCGTATACGTGGATTAACGTTCTCTTTGGGGAACTTCCTGGCTGGGTAGTTGGTTGGGCGCTCCTTGCTGAGTACATTATCGGCGTTTCTTTCGTTGTTTCGGGAATATCGGCAAACTTAAAGCCGCTTCTTGCTTCACTTGGGCTTCACCTTCCGGCTTTTCTCGCTGCTCCCTTAGGGCAGCGCGGTGGGGTGATTGATCTTATTGCGGTTGGTGTTGTTTTAGTTGTTGGGCTATTAGTATCACGAAATTTGTCTAAAATAACGTTAGTTGAAAATGCGTTGGTTATCCTGAAAATCTTTGCGATTCTTCTGTTTGTTGCGGTTGGAGCAACTGCTATCCATTTAAGTAACTTTCACCCGTTTGTCCCCGCATACCACGCGACGAGCAACGGTGCGTTTGGTGGCTGGCAGGGGATTTATGCGGGGGTATCCATGATCTTTGTTTCGTATTTGGGTTTTGATGCGATTGCTGCAAATTCAGCGGAAGCAGTGAACCCCCAAAGAACAATGCCCGGGGGAATTATTGGTTCATTGGGAATTGCATCGGCTTTCTTTATTGCAGTAAGTTGTGTTTTAATCGGGGTGTTACCGTATCAAAAGTACGCAGCGAGTGCTGAACCGCTTGGAATTGCGCTCCGGGCAATTCACCACCCGCTAATTGCGACCATTGTCCAGTTAATTGCCGTGTTTGGGATGTTTACCGCGGCGATTGGTTTTATGCTCTCCGGTTCGCGCTTAATTTACTCGTTTAGTCGTGATGGGATGTTACCCAGGTTTTTCAGCCTGCTAGATCGGAACCAGCAGCCCCGAAACGCCGTGATACTCATTACAATTATTGTAATTATTGTGAGTTCGCTCCTTCCGTTTAGCTTTTTATCCCAATTGGTATCTGCGGGGACGATTGTTGCCTTTATGTTTGTGTCAGTCGGTTTGTTCTTTCTGCGAAAAAGGGAGGGGCGCGATATTGCCCAACCAGCGTTTAAGGTGCCGGGTTATCCGGTCGTTCCGGCCCTAGCCTTTGTGTTTAGTCTGTTGGTTTTTGTTGGCCTTGATTGGGCCGCTAAGGTATATGCGCTAGGATGGTTTGTTTTGGGTGTCATAATTTACCTTATATATGGAATTTGGCATACGAATCGGGAATAGAACAGTATATTTAGGAATGATGGGGATGCCTGGCATTCCTTTTTTATAATGTGATTTATTTGGTAGTTCTTTTGTTGTATTCTAAAGGGGATTTTAATTGGGATTTATAATGGTTGGAGGATAGCGGTTAATGAAATCAGAGCAATTAATTTTCAACCGGCAGACGGGAAAACATAAGACTCACGCACAGCCTGGGACAGGATGCCCGTTTTGCGACCGGAATCATTTACAAAATATCTACGAACAGCAGGGCGATATTATTTTATTAAAAAATAAGTACGCCACCCTTAAGGATACAACCCAATTGGTGCTAGTGGAAAGTAAGCGGCATAATGCGGACATTTCAGTGTATTCGCGGGAGGAATGGCGGATAATTCTAGCGTTTGCGGTTAAGCGGTGGCGGCAAATGGCGGCGAGCGGGAAGTTTCGGAGTGTTATTTTGCATAAAAATTACGGACGGTTATCAGGCGGAACGCAGGTCCATCCGCATATGCAACTGATTGGATTAAAAAGAGTGGATGCGTATAAAGCGGTGTGTGATCCGGTATATTTTGAGGGGCTAGAAATTGCTCGGGATCAGGAAGCAGCGCTAAACGTGGCTACGCACCCGTTAATGGGGTTAGTTGAACTAAACGTGGTGTGGAATTCATCCCGTCAGTTAGAAGTAGTTGCGGACATGATTAAGGCGGCCGTTATTTTCGTGGTTACCCAGTACTATGACGGGCTCTGTAACGACTATAATCTTTTCTTTTATGAAGTGGGAACGCACCTGGCATGTAAGGTAGTTCCTCGGTTTGTTACGTCGCCGTATTTTGTGGGCTATCAGTTGTCCCAGTGCTTTGATGATGGTGGATTACGGACAGTTCAGGCGGCGGTAGCGCATCTTTATCAAGAAATTCAGAACAGCGAATAGAAGCGTTTTAAGTGGTGTTTTGCGCCGAAATTAAGTAGAATAAAGCCTAGGTTCTAAAAAAGAAATTCGGACAGAGAAAGAGGCATCATGATGGTAAAGGCAATTAAGCTGACGGCGACGGCACACTACCTCCCGTCACGGGTCGTGACAAATGATGAACTTAGTCAGTTAATGGATACGTCGGACGAATGGATTCAGGCGCATACGGGGATTAAAACCCGCCACTTTGCACTGGATGAGGACACGTCAGATATGGCGTTAAGGGTCGCCCGCAAGCTTCTGGCGACGGCTGGGTTATCCCCAGCGCAGATTGACCTGATTATTGTTTCGACCATTACGCCGGATGCCCTTACGCCATCTACGGCGGCAATTGTGCAGGGAAAACTGGGCGCAACGGATGCGTTTGCATATGATTTATCGGCTGCATGTGCGGGGTTTATCTTTGCGTCAACGACCGCTACGAAGTTCTTACGGACGGGCGGTTACCGGCGGGCAATGGTAATTAGTGCTGAAACGAATTCCAAGATGCTCGATTTTCGCGATCGAACGTCCGCCGTCTTTTTCGGCGATGGTGCGGCCGGAGCAATTTATGAAGCCAGTGATGATCCAGCCGACGAGATGGTTGGCGGTGAGCTTCTTGAGACGCAGGGTGATGCAAAATCGATTCATAGTGGGCGGGTGGCTCCGTTAAGTGCAGTCAAGGCGGATAATTATCCCCGGACCGATGCCTTTTATCAGGACGGGCATGCGGTATATGAGTTTGTTACCCAACGGATCCCCGAACACATTGCGACGTTCTTGCAGCAGGAACATTTGACCCCGGCAGATATCGACTTTGTGATTCCCCATCAGGCAAATCTCCGGCTGATTGAACAGCTTGCTGAGCGGACCGGGATCCCATTGGCAAAGTTTGCCCAGGAAGTGACGACGGTGGGAAACCTATCGTCGGTGGGAATCCCGCTGGCACTTGACCGGGCGGTTCGTGCGGGAAAGCGGCCCCAGCACGTATTACTCACGGGTTTTGGTGCTGGCTTGGCCTATGCAAGCATGATGTTAGACTTGTCGAAGTTAAAGTAGGATGTAGCAGAACTAAGGTCTATTAAAAAAGGGTTGGGATATGTCCCAACCCTTCTTTGTTATTTTCGCTAAATAAACTGCTTAACCCCTAAGTATAGAAGAATAAGAGCGATGATTGGTTTCATTACCCGGGAGAAGGTTTGCTTAGTTTTTTCGGGAAGATGCTGCATCACGATGGGCGCAAGACCTGCTCCCATAATTGTTCCCAATGACATGATGATGACGGGGTGCCAGGCAATCGTCATTGTTGTCCAGTGAAGCCCGATACCAACAATTGTGGTCCACATCCGAATAAAGGCTGATGCAGCCACGGCGTCTTCGAGCGATGCGTTTACCAGAAACATACCTGCTACTAAGGGCCCACCGCCTGACATACCTGCTAGGCCAGTCATTACTCCACTGACAATTCCCGTTCCATCAGCCACTACTTGATTGAGTTGTGTTTTAGTTGGTTTGTTTCGGTGGGGGCGGTGGGGAGCAATGATGGTTTTGTACAAAATTGATAGTGATAGGATTATCAGGATAATGCTGATGATAAGCTGGTAGTAATGTTGGTTAATCCGGTTAACCAGTAAGCTTCCACCTAGCGTTCCTATAAGTGCCCAGAATAAGAGCCGGTGTTCTTGGCGGTGATGATGAAATTTATGGTCGCCTTTTTTACGGACACCATGATAAATCAAGGTTGCGATGATTAAGGCGGGTAAGGTTGTAACTAACGCACTGGCAGCGGCTGTCTTAGCGGTGAGCCCTAAGAGCGTGATAAAACTTCCAATGTACAGTGCTGCGCCCATGCCGAGTGAAATCATAACGAATCCGATGATAAACCCGATGAGCAGTAACAGTGCTATTTCCATAAAAAAAATTCGCCTCACTTGCCGGTGACGATAATTTGTACCGGAATAGTTTCGGTGGTTAGCGGTGTAAAAAAGCCAACCATATTCCCGTTATACCACTATTTGCCCTAAACGGTTACATTTGTAGTCGAATTTTAATTCCTTTTATGTAAAAACTAATAAACCCCGGTGATTACGCTTATCACCGGGAAGAAATTGCTTCTAACTTATATGTTACGTCATCGGCCTCATCGTAAACCGTAGTGGGGCCATTAATTCCCGCCGTTACCTTAACGTGATAGCCATACTTATCAAGAAAGAGTAACTCGTTTTGATCGACCTTAACAATATGTCCTTCAATTTCGCGCCGATCAATGAAAAGGTGTAAGCTGGGTGCGATTGAGAAAGTATGCTGTTTTTTATTGGTGGAGTCAACGAACGTCCATTGTCCTGCATATCGAGCGGGAAAATTGATGGGAGCTGGACTTTTTTTATTCCACCACTCGTCAAGCCGCTTAATTTTGGGAATCCGTAAACGGGGCCGCTGCACGGTCGCTTCCTCCTTTCAGTCGTTCTTGTTACCATAATCATATCCTATTCCGCCTCGGCTGCGGGCGGTTTTTGCAAAGTGTAATTCAAATAAAATATTGTGATAGTTTTGTCATAAACTTTTCAGCGTTAGGTGTTTTCCGGTAAGATGAAAGTAGTTTAAGTTAATGTAAGGAGCGTACTATGAACGAACAGTTTGCGAAGTATTTTCAGGAACAAGGCTTTACGGTTCAAACACCGATTCAAAAAGAAGTGATACCAGCACTCGCGGCAGGGAGGAATGTTGTGGGGTTAGCACCAACTGGGTCGGGGAAAACCTTGGCGTATATTTTGCCGCTGCTTGAGAAGGTTATGCCGGGGGATGGGCTGCAAGTGGTTATTTTGGTACCTTCTCAGGAATTAGCTGTTCAGATTACGAATGTTACCCGTGCGTGGGCCCGGTTGATTAACATCAAGGTTCAAGCGGTTATCGGGGGCGCAAACATGCGCCGACAGGTCGAAAAATTACGGCATGTTCGACCAGAAGTGGTTGTAGGTACTCCGGGGCGAATTAATGATTTGATTACGGCCAAGCGGTTAAAAATGCACCAGGTAATTGCAATTGTTATGGATGAAGCCGATGCGTTACTGGCTGAGGAAGCCTCCCGCGAAATATGCCGAGCAATTGTAAGCCGCGCTAATGCGGATGTTCAACTTGGTTTTTTTTCAGCAACCGCCACGCCTATTTTAGACGAACTTCACCGGTGGTTCGGGGTACAAGTTACCCGAATTGATGTCCGGGCAACGGATCACACTCAGGGGGCAGTAACGCATTATATGGTTGCCGTGCCGACTAGAAAACGGGTGGATGCGTTACGGAAATTAGCCCGAATGGCGCAAATGCGGGCGTTGGTGTTTTGCAGTCAGACCGCTACTGTGCGTGAGCTGGTTGCTAAGCTTCAGTATCACCACGTTCCGGTAGCAGCGTTAATTAGCGGAATAAATCATCAGGACCGAGCCCACGCTCTCAGTAGTTTCCGTAAGGGACAGCTAAGGTTACTTTTAACCACCGATGTGGCTGCTCGGGGATTAGATCTTCCCGGGTTACCGGCCGTAATTAACTATGACATTGCCCGTGATCTTCGCACATATGTGCATCGGGTGGGCCGAACCGGCCGGATGGGCGCGCCGGGGATGGTGATTAACCTGGGAAATGAGCACCAATTGCGTTCTTTTCGGCAGTTGATCCGGCCAAACAAATACACCGTGGTTGACGGAGTGATTGTTCATGGTGAACTGGTTGCGGGAAAGCGGTCGCAGTCACCTAAAAATAAGCATCCAGCACCGGTTAGCCAGAAAACACAGCAGCTAACCGCCAACGGGCGAAGGAAGCACCGGAAAAAGCGGCGTCGAAATCAGAAAAATAAGGGAGTGCGGCGGAAAAGGCAGTCCTAATTAAGGTTGACTTTTATAATTACCACTAATTATACTAATTAGTGGTTGTTAGTATGCGCCCGTAGCTCAGCAGGATAGAGCAACCGCCTCCTAAGCGGTAGGTCATCGGTTCAATTCCGATCGGACGCATTAATAAAGATTTATGCAACGGGATGGTTGGGAAGACTGTCCCTTTGCTTTTAAAAAGGGAGTTTTAGGGATGAAGCAAGTTAAAGTAATGACGGTTTTTGGAACCCGACCGGAGGCAATTAAGATGGCCCCAATCGTACTAGCCCTCCAACAACGGTCTGCCGAGTTTATTCCGGTAACAGTGGTAACAGCCCAGCACCGGGAAATGCTTGATCAAGTGTTGGCGACGTTTAACATTACGCCGGATTATGACTTGAACGTGATGCATCAGCGCCAAACCTTAACGGACGTGACCACGAACGTTTTGCAAGGGATGGGGCCAATCCTTGAAAAGGAACAGCCGGACATTATGCTGGTTCACGGAGACACGACTACGACGTTAGCTGCAAGTCTTGCGGGTTTCTACCACCACGTTGCAGTAGGTCACGTGGAAGCGGGCTTGCGGACATGGGACAAGAACGCACCATACCCGGAAGAATTAAATCGGCAGATGACGGATGATATTAGTGACTTGTACTTTGCTCCTACACAATTAAGTAAGGAAAATCTCCTTAAAGAAAATCACCCGGAAAAAAACATTTACATTACGGGGAATACGGCCATTGATGCCTTGCAGCATACCGTGCGGACGGGGTATCAGGTTGCAGGGTTACCGGTAATTCCGGAGGACCACCGGTTGATTCTACTAACAATGCATCGGCGCGAAAACCAAGGAGCGCCAATGGAGCGGGTCTTCAAGGCAATTCGGCACGTTGTTGAAACGCATTCCGATGTTGAGGTTGTTTATCCAGTACACCTTAACCCAGCGGTTCAGGAAGTGGCTCACAAGGTCTTTAACGGGCTGGAACGGGTCCACCTAATTGAACCGCTTGAGGTGGTTGATTTCCATAACCTGGCTGCACAGAGTTACTTTATTATGACTGATTCGGGTGGTGTGCAAGAGGAGGCTCCGGCCCTAAAGAAACCGGTATTAGTTCTCCGGGATGTAACTGAACGGCCAGAAGGGGTTCAGGCCGGGACACTGCGGTTAGTTGGAACGGAAACAGCAGCAGTTACGGATGCGATGATTGATCTTCTGACTAATACCGCCGCTTACCAGAAAATGGCAACCGCTCGGAATCCTTACGGGGACGGTCATGCTACCGAGCGGATTTTAGCTGCTATTCAATTCTACTTTAACGGCGGCAAGCGGCCGGCTGAGTTTGGGCAGTAGGGTAGGAAGGAACAGCAAGATTTGATGGCTGGTTTTTGCTTCGTCCGTTTGGTTTTTGTCAGATTATTTATTAGAAATAACAACAAGGCTGGGACTTATGTCCCAGCCTTGTTTGTTTTAAACGGAATCAGCGGCTTTCCGTTTAATCACATTTAATTAAAAGAACCATACGGTTGTATCAGAACATGCCCACCAAGTGATGGTAGTCGTGTCAGAACATGTCCACCAGGTATCGTTGCAAGTGTCGTCGTCCCACCACCAAATAATGATTGACGGGCCGTTGTTGCAACTGTGGTCGGAGTGAACCGGTTGGGTTGCTGGCTTTTTCGTTGGTGCAGTTGGTGCAGTTGGTGCAGTCGGTGCAGTTGGAGCCGTAGCAGCCGTGCCGGCCGTGCCAGCAGTTGGAGCTGTAGCAGCCGTGCCGGCCGTGCCAGCAGTTGGAGCTGTAGCAGCCGTGCCGGCCGTGCCAGCAGTTGGAGCCGTAGCAGCCGTGCCGGCCGTGCCAGCAGTTGGAGCCGTAGCAGCTGTGCCGGCCGTGCCAGCAGTTGGAGCCGTAGCAGCTGTGCCGGCCGTGCCAGCAGTTGGAGCCGTAGCAGCCGTGCCGGCCGTGCCAGCAGTTGGAGCCGTAGCAGCTGTGCCGGCCATACCAGCGGTTGGTGCGGTAGCAGCCGTGCCGGCCATACCAGCGGTTGGTGCGGTAGCAGCCGTGCCGGCCGTCCCAGCGGTTGGGGCTGTAACGACAGCGCAGGCCTTGCCAGTGGTTGACGCTGTGGTAGCCGTGCCAGCAATTCCTGCGGTTGCACCGTTAGCAGCGGTTGAAGCGTTGTGAGCAACAACCGTTGTGTGAGCTGTCGTTACAACATCGGCGTGAACATTTTGTGCCTTGCTAAAGCCAAAGCCTAGAGAAACTCCTAGACCAACCGTAGCAAGCGCGGTAACTAATTTACTACTATTCTTCATTTGAAGAACTCCTTTCTTATGATGAGCGTTACGATGTTTGAACACCGTGCGTGGTTTTAATCCAAGTTGATGCACCCGTCGCTTTACGATAGAATGCGATCAAAATTGCAGGGAAGAGAATGATGTTGTAAATAACCATGGTGCCACAAATGATTATTAGTTTGAGGGTCACCCGACAATCATGGAGTGCGTACTTAACTGCCATGTAGCACGAGAGAAAAGCAGCAATGCTAACTAAGAAAATAAAGAGTCCGATAAAGCGCATAAAATGGTAACATGCGTATCCCAAGTCGACAAAGTTAGAAAAACCAACCGCGACTGTAAAAAACGGAAGCATCATGAAAAACACCATTTCAAACTTTGCCCAAAAGCCAAGTTCACGGGACTTTACTACGGGGGCAAAGTATTTTTGGACACAATCCAATCCACCTTGAACCCACCGTGAGCGTTGGCGGATAAACGGCCGTGTTTTATCAACTGCCTCTTGATAAACAACAATGTCCGGGCAGTACTTTGTTCGTTTCCCCTTAAGGAGGAAGTTTGTACTAAACTCGAAGTCCTCGAGAAGAGCATTTCCCCAAGGATTTTGTTTATCGTCCATCGAGGAGAGGCGTACAAACTGGCCGTTTCCCGATGCCGCCGCATTACCGATAATATTCCGGACCCGCTGTATCCAGTCATTAACGGTTGCAAACTCAATATCCTGCATTAATTCAAGCCAGTTACTGACTTGGAGCATCCGCACCTTCGTCTGGAGTAAAGCTAACTCAGGATTTATCGCGTATTCTAACATTACGTTTTTAAAATCCGCTTCCTGCATAACCGCGTCCGCATCAAGGACACCAACGATAACGTGGTCATGATTATTCTGAGCCATTTCCCTAATTCGGTTCAACCCAAAATTAAGGGCGTTCCCTTTTCCGGTTTGAGCGTTGGGTTTGAAACGTTGAAGAAGCCCGATCTTGGCCGCACAGTGGTGTTCCGCGATGAATTGCTTGATGAGCTCACCTGTTCCATCATCCGAGCCGTCATCAATGACAAGTAGGGTGATATGATTGATGGTCGTTGTATTCTCGAGAAACTTACTGAGCGTGCTGTTGACAACTCCTGCTTCGTTAAGCATCGGCATTAAAATATACAAGTGATACCCGGCGGTAATACTAAAGTCCAAGGCGGACCGTTTTGGCTCGCGCAAGGATCCGATTACAAGGACGAGAACCCAAATTGTATAATATGAAATTCCGAATGCTGACACCCATCCACACATCCGAATAATCCAGGGTAGGATGTGATGAATTATAAAATGTAATATCGTCAGCATAGACCTTCTCCCTTTGTAAAATTCTGCCTCCCGCACGGTATGATACCACAGGTGGTTTCGGGGTTTAAATGTCATTAAACCAGATAAGTTTGTTATTTTCTGAACGGATAAATACCGTTATCTTAACGCTTTTTGCGTGCTTTTTTATCAAATAGCGTAAACATTGTAATTTGAAGCAAAAGAAAACTTTAAAAATAGTTAATAATTTGGTCATTTTTTAGTAACAAAGTCAATCAAAAACGATAAAAATCCCGGTAAAATGAATTTTACCGGGATTATATATTTTAATAGTTCGCTTATCCGTTTTTCCGGCGTGAAAAAAGTGTCAAACTAGCAGCGGTAAACGTTACGATAATTCCTATTAGGGAAATGAACGCCCCAAGCTTTAGGGCCGGCACGCGGTAGGATAGTTCAATTTGGTGATGTCCTTTAGGAAGCCGCAAACCAACAAAAGCGGTGTTTACCCGTAAGACCTTAACCGGGTGACCGTTATCACTTGCCTGCCATCCCGTAGAGTATGGGATGGACGAAGCAAGAATGCCGGTTTGAGGAGTGGTAATCGTTCCTGTGACATGATCTCCGTTAAGCCGGATATTATTAAGAGCATGGCGTTGAACGGTTTTTACCTGATTAAAGTACTGTTTTCCAAGGGGTTCGGCCACAACGCGAAGTTTAAAGCGGTACGTTCCCATTTTTGAGGGAGTGAGAGTGAGCGTTTGTGGCAGTCCATGTTGGATAAAACCGAGATTCATTGTCCCCGCACGAACAATCTTATAGAATGATAAGATTGTTCGTTTTGGTTGATATAGTTTTTCCGTTCCGTACGGTCCTACAACCTTCAAGGTAAACCCGTGGTTGGGGGTTCCGTTGATGACGTGGTAGTGCAGGTAACGGTAGTAGTCCATTTTCGCGTTCTTAGCTAATGGACCTCTAGTTAGGTCGTTATTTTCTGTTTGAGCTTCAATCCGAACCTGTTGGCGGAGATTCATTGGCGTGTAGTGCACGTTTGTAAACTCAAGGTGTAGTTCATAGTTCTGGATCTTTTTAAGTTGTTTGTTTTGTTTACCTTTAACCCGGGGGTTTAGCACGATGGTGTATGATTCGTTTGCGTCCTGTCGTTGGAGTATTTTGGTTTTTCCAGTAATCCGCACTCCGTGACTCGAGACCAATTGGTAAGGAATAGAAATGGTCAGATTAGTTAGCCGTACAGGGGCGAGATTTGCTGCGTCGCGGGCATTGCTGACGATAACCCCTGCAGCGAGGGCCCGTTCCCGTTGGGTGCCGCTTAACTTGTTGGCTTGACGGGGTGTTAACGCCCGCTTTTGCCAGTAAAGAAGCGGGAAGGCCGCTGTGTTCTTGTACCGACGAGTCTGCTGGCTATTTCCCGGTTGGTTATTAATGCTCGTTACTTTCTGGGTTGTTTTATCCAGGACAAATCCAGCCGGGATTTTTTGGGCGTTAGGGTTTCCAATTTGAGTGAATAGGTACTTAACGTTTAGAAAGTCCAGGAGGGCTGTCCGGTCATCGAGCTGTTGGAGCGGGTAATTAGCCTCGTACTGGGTGTTTTGCATTTGCTGGGCAAACTGACCGACGTACTTGTTTTGAATCGAATAGTACGAATTAAGGAGATTTACCGGAGCAGTAAGGTTGTTGTACATGGTGTAATCAGCACCGAGTTGATAGTTCTGGCTTAGGGTTGAAACCCGGTACCCCGTTTTGCCAGTGAGTCCGGCTGCCAGGCCGTTGTAGCTGTTTTGTTCCAGGTTTTGGAAAGCTCCCAGGGGAAGCATTTCCTTGGAGTATCCTCCGTTGTATGGGGCCTCAAAGTAGACTGCGTTAAAGAGAACGTTGATGAGAACAATAGCAAGCAGCCAGTGCTGGGAGTGGTTTTGAGAATGCCGGTGAAGTAGCCATAAGGCTAGGAGGGTGACATACAAAAAGACCATCGGAATGAACAGCATTTCGTTATTTTCAAAGAGGTAGTCTAAAAAAATGATTCCTGTATAACCCACAGTAACAAGTGTAAAGAGTTTAAGAGTTGCCCTCGAAAGGTGTGGCAGGCGTTCGGTAAGAATAGCACACGCGAGCGCCACTGGTAGGCACAACATTAAGGTCCAGCGATTAGACGGGGACATAAAGGCGTTCATAAAGGCTGCAAAGCACGGGAGAAGCAGCATACCACCACTAATCAAAATACTGGTTGCAATTATCGGGTAGCGTTTAATGTGCCGAAGAACGTAGGTAATTCCAAAGAGGGCGATGCTGGCAAAGCCAAGTGCCGTCCAGAAGTAGAAATCCCGGTTGCCCCCGTTAATTAGCTGGGAAGGAAGTGCCAGGTAGTAGTACGGCGGGTATCCGTGCATTCCGTTAGCAAACGGACTGCCTGAACGGGTCGAGTTAAGGACTGCATGGAATTCGGGAACAAGGATGAAGCCTGCTAATAGCAGGCTAGTGATGGTTGCCCCCACCAGACGAGCAAGCACTACCAGGTAGTTTAATCGGAGGCGGTAGGTAATCAGCACTCGTAATCCAAGGTAAATAAATGCCCCAATGCCAAGCATGTAGGCAAAGTAGAAGTTACTAATGAGCATCCAAGTGAACGCGCCAATTAGAGGCCAGCAGCTTTTCCCCTGTAACACCCGTTCGATAGCTAGCAGTATAAGCGGAAAGATGATAAACGGTGTTGCAAAGAACGGTTGGGCGCAGTTGGCGTACAGTAAAAAGGCATTAAAGGTGTAAACGAGCGCCCCCGTAATAATTGCTGGGGTGTGAAGTAGCTTAAAGTGGCGGGCAAAGAAGCAGAAGGCAAGCCCGACACAGTATAGCCGTAAAATGATGATGAGATGGTAGGCGAATACGATCTTACTAACCGGAAAGAGGAGGGTAAGGTACGCGAAAATATCCCCAATATCGTAATAAGCAAAGATGGGGAATTTGGCCGCCCCTAACCCTAACTTCCATGACCACTGCGTATTGTGGAGGGGGTGGCAAATAAACTGGGCGAGTGTTTGGCGGTAGGCCTTTAACAATGGAAGATGTTGGTTGGCCCCGTCAATGTACCAGATAAATGAGTGCCCCGTGATGAGGTACGTGCCGTACACGAAGAGCGCGACGATAAGGAACGCCGCGGTGTATTTTAGGTATAGCCGGTGATGATTATTCTTTTGATCAAACGAAAACTGCATGGTAATTGCTCCTCTCTCCATTCTCTTGTATTTTACCGTAAAATGACGAGTTCGGCAGAAAGAACAGTTCTTAAAAAGAAACAGGGTGGTTTGGATAGTCAAAAATAAATTAACGCTTGGAAATTCTCCAAATAATTGGGGAAATGACTGGTATTAAGTTGGTGCGTTTGTTCATCCCTTTTATACAACATATAGTATTAATAAATTAATCATGTACAACATGTAGTGTTAAATGCTATGATGGGATTGTTGATTGGAATAGCAACAGCGAAAGGGGAAGAATCTATGCCACAACAATTTGTTAAGCGTGACGGAGCGGTCTATCCGTTCCGGGAATATAAATTAGAGTTGGTTTTTACGGCACTAGGGGTTGAAGACCCCGAAAAGGTCGCAGCAGTGACGGCGACGCGATTAACCGGGGAAAGGGTGACTGCTCAACAGGTAGAAGATGCGGTTTTAGCAACTTGCGAGCGGCTGCACCTTATGGAAGCTCGTCGGCGGTATTTGGACTACAAGGAACACCGGGCGCAGGAGTTCGCAAAGCAGACTGATCCAACCGCGCGGTTAGAGCGCCTAGTGAAGGGCGATCCAACAATTATTCATGAAAATGCCAATAAGGATAGCACCGTTTTCAGTACCCGGCGGGATTTAACCGCCGGAACGGTGGGAAAAACGTTAGGGCTAACGATGATGCCGCCACACATTGCTCATGCCCACTTAAAGGGAGTTATTCACTTTCACGACCTGGACTATTCGCCACTTGAACCGTACAGTAACTGCTGTTTAATTGATTTTGAAACAATGTTTCGTGACGGATTTAAGATTGGAAATGCGGAGGTTGAGCAACCCAAGTCAATTCAAACTGCGGTCGCCCAAATCGTTCAAGTGATTGCCAGCGTTGCTAGTCAGCAGTATGGCGGATGTACGGTGGATCATATTGATACGTTGTTAGCACCATATGCAATGATGAATTACGCTAAGCATCAGCACACTGCACAAAAATATATTTCAGAAGAAAAATCCCAGGAGCAGTATGCCCGGGAACGGACCGTTAAGGATATTTATGATGCGATGCAGTCGCTTGAATATGAAATTAACACCTTGTTTACCACGAATGGGCAGACACCGTTTACCTCAGTAGGGTTCGGGTTAGGGACGTCATGGGCAAGCCGGGAGATTCAACGGGCCATTTTACAAGTGCGAATTGATGGACTCGGGAAAAACCACCGGACAGCCATCTTTCCGAAGCTTCTCTTTGCGATTAAGGATGGAGTTAACCACCGTCCGGAAGATCCTAACTATGATATTAAGCAGTTAGCGATTGAGTGTGCTACTAAACGAATGTATCCGGATATCCTTAATTATCCACCGATTGTGGCAATTACCGGTAATTTTAAGTCGCCGATGGGATGCCGGTCGTTTCTTCCGAAGTGGACGGATGAAAACGGTCAGGAGGTAAATGATGGCCGTGCCAATATGGGGGTGGTGACGTTGAACCTTCCCCGGATCGCCATGGAAGCCCACGGGAACCAGGAATTGTTTTGGACAATGCTAGAAGACCGACTACAACTTGCCCATGAGGCGCTCATGGTGCGGGTGAAGCGAATCCGCGATGATGCCCGGCCAGAAAACGCGCCGATTTTATACAAATATGGTGCGTTTGGAATGAAAGCCAAGGATGGGGAATCTGTTGATCGCTTTTATAATCACGACCGCGCGACGGTTTCGCTGGGATACATTGGACTATATGAAGTTGGGGCGGCCTTTTTCGGTCCTAACTGGGAACATGATAAAACGGCACATGCGTTTACCGTGCAGGTCGTACGCGTTCTCAACGAACACTGTAAGCGGTGGGCTAAGGAATCAGGATATCATTTTAGCGTGTATTCGACGCCGAGTGAGTCGTTAACTGACCGGTTTTGTCGGCTTGATACGCAACGTTTTGGGAAGGTGCGGGATATTACGGATAAAGAGTACTACACTAATAGCTTCCACTATGATGTCCGGAAGCATCCTAATCCGTTTGAAAAGTTGACATTTGAAATGGAGTACCCGCACTATGCAACGGCTGGATTTATCCACTATTGTGAATACCCGAACCTCCGGCAAAATCCCAAAGCCCTTGAAGCGGTGTGGGACTGGTCGTATGACAAAATTGGTTATTTGGGAACTAACACTCCGATTGATAAGTGCTATAAATGTGGGTTTGAGGGGGAATTTGCGGCGACCGCGCGGGGCTTCCAGTGCCCGGATTGTGGAAACCACGACCCGCAAACGTGTGATTGTGTTAAGCGGACGTGTGGGTACCTAGGAAATCCCCTCCAACGGCCAATGGTGCACGGACGGCATGAGGAAATTGCGGCCCGCGTCAAGCACCTTTCGCCAACGATGGCTCACGAAATGGCTAGCCATGCTCAAAGTAAGCAACGCGATGTAAAAAGAGGAGGAGTGACGGATGATTAACCGTAAACCGAATAACCCGCGGCCCCAGGAGTGGCTCGCAGATGATCTTAGCCAGATGAAAGTGGCGGACTATAAACCGTTTAACATGGTTGACGGTGAAGGAGTACGTTGCAGTTTATATGTGAGCGGGTGTAAGTTTATGTGCCCGGGATGCTACAACAAGGCGGCACAGAGTTTTAATTACGGGCAGCCCTACGACGAGGCCCTTGAGGAACAGATCATGACCGACCTTGCCGAACCGTACGTTCAGGGAATCACCTTTTTAGGAGGCGAACCATTTCTAAACACGCAAATTACGCTTCGGCTAGCACGGCTCATTCGCCAACGGTTTGGCCACGCCAAGGATATTTGGTCATGGACTGGGTATACCTGGGACGAGTTAATGCTGGAATCGGACGATAAGTTGGAATTGTTAGCGCTGCTGGACATTTTAGTTGACGGTCGTTTTCTAGAGGATGAAAAGGACCTCACGTTGCAGTTTCGAGGGAGTAGAAACCAGCGAATTATCGACGTGCCCGCTTCGCTTGCAACTGGTGAAGTGCATTTGTGGGCTGGTTTGAAGAAGTAGGGGGTAATCGGAATGACGACGTTAACGGTTGATAACCTAAAGGTAGCGGTAGATAAAAAACTTATCTTGCACGGGGTGTCACTGACGCTTCGTTCCGGGGAGGTTCACGCAATTATGGGACCAAACGGGACGGGGAAATCAACGCTGGCAGGAGCCATTATGGGTGATCCCCGTTATGAAGTGGTTGCCGGCGATATTCGCCTTGATGGAAAAAGCATTGTTGGATTACCCGTTGATGAACGGGCGCGCCTGGGAATTTTTATGGGAATGCAGCTCCCGGTTGCCGTTCCAGGAGTGACATTAAGCACGCTAATCCGGGCGGCACTTCGGGCAAAGGACGGGAAAGTTCAGTTACTAGATTATATGAAAAAATTAAAACAGGCATTGGCCCTCCTGGATATGCCTGCAGAGATGGCCAGTCGTGACCTTAATGTGGGATTTTCGGGAGGAGAACAAAAACGCGCGGAGTTATTACAGTTAATGATGCTTAATCCCGCGGTAGCATTGCTCGATGAGATTGATTCGGGCCTTGATATTGATGCGCTGAAGGTGGTAGCGCGGGGAATCAATGCAATGCGGGGCCCCCACTTTGCTGGGTTGTTAATTACCCATTATCAACGGTTATTAACGTATGTTCAACCGGATTTTGTGCACGTAATGATGGGGGGAAGGATTGTAAAAACGGGGGACGTGACCGTTGCTACTGAACTAGAGCAAAAGGGGTATACACGCGTTCGGGATGAACTTGGATTGGATATTCCACTGGTTGATGAGGGGGTATAAAAATGGGCACGCAAGCACGGAAAACTACCAAGGTTCTGGTGCTAGCGGGGACCGCACAACTAATGCGGATAAATACCCTCACGGGGGTAGCTCAGAAGCAATGGCGTACTTTGCAAGCATCCCTTTCCCCACAAGCTGTTAGTGAATTATCACCGGCAACACCTGTTGTGATTATCCCAGAAAATGCAACCGCGACCATTCAGGGAACCGGAGCAACAATAATTCTTGCGGGACCTGCAAGTCACGTGAAGTACTGTGAAGTGCACCAGGCGGACGGTTTAAGGGGTTCTACCTTTATCGCAGCGGAGCCCGCAAGTCACGTTGATTGGACGGTAGTTAATGCCGGAAGAGCCGCGAACGAAACGCGGATCGACTATGTTCGGGCCGCCCGGGCCGCGCGCGTAACCTGGAGGATTGGTGAACTTACTACTGGGCAGGATCACCTAACCCTCATGGCGGATTTGGTAGGAGAAAGCGCCCACGTAGCATTATCCGTAGCGGCATTGGCGGGGCGGTTAAGTCAGCAGCAAATTACCGCACGCATTACGCACCAAGTTCCTGCCACCACGGCAACCATTGCTCAGTACGGGGTGGTATTGACGAGCGGCCGGCTGAACTTTGATACTACGGGGCGAATTGTTGCGGGAGCCCGCCAGGCGGCAATGACCCAGCGAAGTAAGGTACTCTTGATGACCCCGCAGGGAACGGGAACCGTAAATCCTCAGCTTTTAATTGATGAAGATGATGTGACGGCCGTCCATGCTGCCAGTATTGGGCGGCTAGCGGCGAACCAGTTTTTTTATTTACAGAGTCGGGGTTTGTCGCGGCAGCAAATTGTTCGGTTGATTGCCCGGGGATTTCTCGGGCCGGTAATTGATCAAGTTAAGGATGCAACGCTTCGCCAAACCTTGCAGGCACTGATTGAAAGGCAGGTGGCAGCGGATGCAGTCGATTAATACGGTCCGGGCGGATTTTCCATTTTTAACCCAGACGATGAACGGTCACCCGTTAATTTACTTGGATAATGCTGCTACCACGCAGAAACCGTGGCCGGTATTACAGGCGTTACGCCAGTATTACACCCAGGAAAACGTTAATGTTCACCGGGGGGGTTACGCCCGGGCGGCGGCCACCACGGCGGAGTACGAGGGGGTTCGTATGCAGGTGGCCCGCTTAATTAACGCTTCGTCAGCCCGGGAGATTGTCTTTACGAAGGGAACGACCGAGGCGTTGAACTGGGCCGCATTTGGTGGAGCGGTTTCCCTAAAACCCCAGGATGAAATTTTAGTAACGGTGATGGAACATCACAGTAACCTAGTGCCGTGGCAGATTCTTGCTGCTCGAACCGGAGCGGTTCTTCGGTTTGTTGAATTAACAACAGCTGGGACCTTGGATTGGGTTGATTTTCAGCGAAAGCTTTCAACGCGAACCCGTGTAGTAGCGGTCAGTGCAGCGTCAAACGTGTTGGGAACCGTTAACCCGGTGGCGGCAATCGCCCGGACCGCCCATGAAGTCGGGGCGCTTGTTGTTGTGGATGCAGCCCAAGCGATTGGCCACATGCCGGTTGACGTGCAGGAATGGGGAGCAGATTTCGTTGCGTTTTCGGGGCATAAGATGCTTGGACCAACCGGAATTGGTGTGTTGTGGGGGCAACGCGCTGTGTTGGAACGAATGCATCCCCTTGAATATGGCGGGGAAATGATTAGCGCAGTAACGCGCAATGAGACGACTTTTAAGGAGGTCCCGTGGTGCTTTGAGGGGGGCACCCAGAACATTGCGGGGGTAATTGGGCTGGGAAAGGCTATTCGGTACCTGGAACAGCAGGGAATTGCGACCATTCAAGCCCGGGAACAACGGTTAGCCGCTCGTCTTGCAGCGGGACTCCGTGCACTCCCGCAAGTAACGGTGTATGGTCCAGTGTCAGGAGAACAACGTAATGGGGTGGTAGCCTTTAACGTTGGTTCCCTGCATGCCCACGACGTTGCCACAGTGTTGGACGCTCAGGGAACAGCGGTCCGTGCGGGCCATCACTGTGCGCAGGTCTTGATGGACCATCTTGGCGTGCCTGGGACGGTGCGGGCGAGCGTGGCGTTTTATAATACCACCGCGGAAGTGGATGCACTGGTAACGCAGGTTGAACGAACGGAGGCGTTTTTTAAAAAACATGGAATGGGATGAGTTAACGGAATTATATGGCCAGGTAATTATCGAACGAGCGCAGGATACACAGTGGTTTCACCCGCTTGAGGGGAGTGTGAAACAAACCGTGGTAAACCCAACGTGTGGGGATGCGTTTACCGTGGCAGTTGCTCGGCGTGACAACCGTATTACCGGGGCAGCAATCACCGCGGGAGACGGGTGCATGATTGCCCGGGCTGCCGCGGCAGTTGTTTGTGAGCTTGTGGATTGTCAGCCGGTTGAAGCGGCGCAGGCGCGTCTCAGGGCATTTACCGCATTAGTAACTCATAAGCGGGCACTAACAGCCGAAGAACAAGACCAGCTTGGTGACGGAATGGCATTTACCGGGGTTGCCCGGTTTCCTGTACGCGTAAAGTGTGCGTTATTAGCGTGTGAGGGGGTGCAACAAATCATTGACAGTAACAGTTCCAGGTGAGAAGAAGTCCCAGTACGGGTTTAAGGATCAGGTTACCCCCATTTTAACGACCGGTCAGGGATTAAACGAAGCGGTGATCCGGCAAATTTCTGCGGCGAAACACGAACCGGAATGGATGTTACGGTTTCGCTTGCAGGCGTACGCAACGTACCAGAAATTGTCGCTTCCGCAGTTTGGCCCCGACTTGAGTGCGTTAGATTTCGAGAAGATTAACTATTTTCGGCGGGATACTTCCCGGCCGGTTCGCCGGTGGGAGGACGTTCCTGCGCAGATTAAAGAGACCTTTGAGCGGTTAGGCGTTCCCCAGGCGGAACGACAGTATTTAGCGGGGTCGTCCGCCCAGTATGAATCTGAAGTGGTATACCACCACGTGCAAGAAGAGTTAGCTCAGCAGGGGGTGGTGTTTATGGCGATGGATACTGCGGTTCAACGGTATCCTCAGTTGGTGCGGCAATATTTTGGCACCCTTGTTCCGCCAAATGATAATAAGATGGCGGCGTTGAATTCGGCGGTATGGTCGGGCGGAACCTTCATTTACGTTCCGCCGCATGTCCGGTGTACCGTGCCGCTTCAAAGTTACTTTCGGATTAATGCTGGGAATTCGGGCCAGTTTGAGCGAACGTTAATTATTGTTGATAAGGGAGCACAGGTAAACTACGTTGAGGGATGCACTGCCCCTAACTATTCGGCGGATAGCTTACACGCTGCCGTGGTTGAAGTGTTTGTTAAGGCCCATGCGACCTGTCGGTATACCACCATTCAAAATTGGTCTGATAATGTTTATAGTTTGGAGACGAAGCGCGCACAGGCTCTTAAGCAAGCGACAATGGAGTGGGTTGATGGCAACCTAGGTTCAAAGGTCACAATGAAATATCCGAGCGTTTACCTTGATGGTCCTGGGGCCCGGGGAACGATGCTGTCGGTTGCGTTTGCGGGAAGTGATTCTCACGGAAACGGCATTATTTCGGATACAGGCGCCCGGATGATTCACCGTGCGCCGCAAACGTCCTCAACGATTGTTTCCAAGTCATTGTGTAAGAATGGGGGACATGCTGATTATCGCGGAGAAGTCCGGATGACACCGGCGGCCACGGGCGCATTTGCGCACGTAGAATGCGATACGCTGATCTTAGATGATCATTCGGGAAGTGATACCTTACCGGTGAACACCGTTCAGCAAGCAGCGGATGCCCAAATTGAGCATGAAGCGAAGGTATCGAAGGTTTCGGCGGCACAGTTGTTTTATCTGATGAGTCGGGGACTTACCGAAAAACAGGCAACCGAAATGATTGTGATGGGTTTTTTAACGCCGTTTACGAAGAAGTTGCCAATGGAATATGCGGTCGAATTAAACCGGTTAATTGAATATCAGATGGACGGGGCCGTGGGGTGACGTCCATGTGTAATAATTCAGGAAACAACCCGCATACCGCTGAGGGATTCAGCGGTATGCGGGTTATTACGTATGATTATTTCTTTTCTTTTAGAATGTAGATCGGTCGGCGTTTAACCTCAGCATAAATTTTGCCCACGTACTTGCCGACAATCCCCAGGCAGGACAGCTGAATTCCGCCGATGAAAAGCATAATGCAAACCATTGATGGCCAGCCCGCCGTTGGATTACCAAAACAGACCTTCGTGATGATAATCCATAAGATGCCAATTAGTGAAATAAAAGCGGTTAGCGCCCCGATAAACGTGGCAATGTCAAGGGGGACCTGAGAGAAGTTTACGATGCCGTCAATGGAGTATTGGAAAAGTTTCCAGAAGTTCCAGCTCGTTGTTCCGGCAGCCCGTTCCCGGTTCTTGTACTCTAAGTATTTTGTGTTAAAGCCGACCCAGCTGAAAATTCCTTTGGAGAACCGGTTATATTCGCTCATCGAAAGGATGGCGTCTACCATCTGGCGGGTCATCATCCGGTAATCGCGGGCGCCATCAACAATTTCAGTATCTGAAATTTGATTAATCAGTTTATAAAACATCCGGGCAAAGAAAGAGCGGACGGGTGGTTCTCCCTCACGTGTTAACCGGCGGGTCCCGACACAGTCGTAATCTTCGTTAGGATCTTCCAGGTATTTAAGCATAATCGGCAGCATTTCTGGGGGATCCTGGAGGTCAACGTCCATTACGACAACGTAATCACCGGTTGCTTGTTTTAGACCGCAGTAGAGGGCGGCTTCCTTCCCAAAATTTCGGGAAAACGAAGCATAGTGAACGTGTTGGGGATCTTTTTTCTGGAGTTTGCGCATCTCAGAAAGGGTTCCGTCCGTTGATCCATCGTTAACGAACCAGTATTCGAGTTCAATGCCCTTAAGTTCCGGCGCGACGCGTTGAACAGCATCGTAAAAGAGGGGAACGGATTCCTCTTCGAAGTAGCACGGAACAACAATCGAAAGCTTCTTTGTCATTTTCGTGTGTTGGTTCCTTTCATTTAATTGGTTGCGGTGAATTTATGCATGATATTGGCTGCAAGAGCGTCGAGTTGGTTAATGGCTTCGTCGTTGTCGGGTGCCAGGTTGATTTTAACCGGTGCGCTTCCCCGTTGGGCACCGGTTGCCGCAAGGGCTTTATCAAATTTTTCAACCGCCGTGCAAAAGAATTCGCCGTAAAACGTATCACCCGAACCTGCGACACCAAAAAGTTTTCCGGTAAGGTCAGTTGTTGCTAGGTCGTCGTAGAAGTCTAGTCCTTCTTCGGGAAGGGCTCCATCGTCGTACGTGTACGGACAAACAATGCAGATATCACTTGATGTAAACACACTGACATCCGTTTGGGAAATTTCGGTTACCGTAACGTCTGCGCCGAGGTCCTCAAAGGCATCAGCGATTACACCGGCAACTTCCTCGTTGTTTCCGGTAATTGTGGCGTAAACGATTTGAACGCGTGGTTGCATAGGGTTCACCGTCCTTTAGAAATAAATTTACTCCTTCTATTATAACAAAAACGGTGGTGGCGTTTATAAAAAATTTCGCGGTGGTTGAAATTAGGCTTATAATGGGGGTAATTATCAATGTGAAGGGTTGGATAAAACATGATTACGTTGAAGTCAGAACGTGAGATTGACGAAATGGCTAAGTCTGGTGCCATTCTTGCAGGATTTCATCACGAAGTCCAAAAGTTAATTGCGCCGGGTATTTCCAGTTGGGAAATTGAAAAGCTGGCACGCCGGTACTATAAAGAACACGATGCTATTGCTGAACAGATTGGGTTTGAGGGCTACAAGTACGCAACGTGCGTGAGTGTTAACGATGAGATTTGTCATGGCTTTCCGCGTAAGGACCTGATTTTAAAGGATGGTGACCTGGTAAAGGTTGACACGGTGGTTAACTATCATGGAGCCATGAGTGATTCGTGCTGGAGCTATGTGGTCGGGGAAAGGACACCAGAATTGGATAAGCTGATGCAGGTAACCCATGATGCTTTGTATTTGGGAATTGACCAGGCCCAGGTGGGGAACCGAATTGGTGATATTGGAGCGGCAATTCAACACTATGTTGAGGATGAAAATGGTTTTGGCGATGTACGTGAATTCATTGGCCACGGGATTGGACCAACAATGCATGAAAGCCCAGATGTTCCGCATTATGGGGTTGCGGGGAAGGGTGTGCGTCTCCGCCCCGGGATGACAATTACGATTGAGCCCATGGTTAACATGGGAAACTGGAAAGCGATCATGGATGACCCTAACGGCTGGACCGCTCGGACGGCTGATGGAAGCATTTCCTGCCAGTTCGAACATACGATTGCGATTACTAACGATGGGCCTAAGATCTTGACCTCACAAGATTCGGTAACGGATCATGATTATTTATGGGCTAAATCTAATGATTAAGCAAAACTTCCTGTTTTTTATTGCCACTCTGCAGTAAGACTGGTAAAATACGCTTCGTGCTTGTATATGAATTTAACGGGAATACCAATAATTCAAGGTAAGAGGTATTTGACTATGAAGGTTAGAAAAGCAATTATTCCGGCAGCAGGATTAGGAACCCGGTTTTTACCGGCGACAAAAGCAATGCCAAAGGAAATGTTGCCAATCGTTGATAAGCCAACGATTCAGTACATTGTTGAGGAAGCCCGGAAGTCCGGGATTGAAGATATTTTAATTGTTACGGGGAAGAATAAGCGGCCGATTGAAGACCACTTTGATTCTGTTCCGGAACTCGAACAAAACTTAAAAGCTAAAGGGAAGACGAAGATGTTGAAGTTGGTGGAGGAAACAACCGACTTAAATATCTACTTTATCCGGCAGTCACACCCGCGTGGTTTAGGGGACGCCGTTTTAATGGCAAAGGATTTCGTTGGGAACGAACCGTTCGTTGTGATGCTCGGGGATGACCTAATGAAAGATGAGGTTCCGTTGACCAAACAGCTGATGGACCGCTACGAAGAGACAAATGCATCAACGCTGGCCGTAATGAAGGTGCCGCACGAGGAGGTTGATAAGTACGGGGTAATTGATCCGGCTGCTGAAACGAAGCCAGGGTTATATGATGTTCGGCGCTTTGTTGAAAAACCGGCGGTGGAGAAAGCCCCATCGGACTTAGCAATTATTGGACGGTACTTGTTAACGCCGGAAATCTTTGGCATGCTGGAAACCCAGCAGCCGGGGGCTGGAAACGAAATTCAGCTAACCGATGCAATTGATCGGTTGAATAAGGTGCAGCGCGTCTTTGCCCACGAGTTTAAGGGTGACCGGTTTGACGTAGGGTACAAGTTTGGTTACTTGAAAACGTCAATTCAGTTCGGGTTAAAGCACCCTGAAGTGAAGGACGAGTTGGTGTCCTACATTAAGCAATTAGCGAAGGAACTTTAACGGTGTAAGTAAATAACCGGACGTAATCCCGTGGGAAGACGTCCGGTTTTGCTGTATAGTCGTAAAATAAGGATGAATTCAAGCGAAGGAAACGATCGTGGCGGAAGTGGTAAAAAAAGACTGAGACGTAACTATGTCTCAGCCTATTTGTTAAATAGAAGGTTACTAATTACTAGATGGTGCAACTTTCACATTCATTAACACTAACCTCACCGTTATCATCGGTAAATGTCCGAACGTAGTAGATGGACTTGCAGCCCTTTGCGTGGGCGTAGTTCCGGAGAATGTTGAGGTCCCGGGTGGTCATCTTGTTGGTACGGCCATCTTTCCACGGGTATAGTCCTTCCGGAATTGTTGAGCGCATGTAAAACGTCATGCTAATCCCCTGATCAACGTGTTCCTGAGCAGCGGCATACATGTCAATCATTTTCCGCATATCAATGTCGTAGGCTGACTGGTAATACGGAAGGGTATCGTTTGAAAGGTACGGTGCCGGGTAGTATACCTTTCCAGTCTTGTTTTCTTGGCGTTCTTCTACAAGATTAATGATTGGCTGAAGGCTTGCCGTTGCGTCGTTAACGTATGAAACAGAACCCGTTGGGGGGATGGCGATCCGATTTTGGTGGTAGAGCCCATCCTTCATTACGGCCGCCTTTAACTTAGCCCAATCGTCCTTAGTTGGAATAAAGATTCCCTTAAAGAGGTCCTTAACCTTCGCTGATTGTGGACCCCAGTCCTGGCTAAGATATTTGTCGAAGTAAGTGCCGTCCGCGTACTGACTTTGGTCGAAGTCTTTGAACGTCTCCTGCCGTTCGCGGGCAATTTTATTGGAAGCAACTAGTGTCCAGTAGTTGATCAGCATGAAGTATACGCTGGTAAACTCGATGGCTGCTGGTGAACCGTAGTAGATGTGGTTCTTGGCAAGGTAGCCGTGCAGTCCCATTGCCCCCAGACCGATTGTGTGGGCCACGCTGTTGCCGTAATCGATGGACGGAACAACGTCAATGTTTTCGTTATCGGTAACAAACGTCAACGCCCGAACCATCGTTTCAACGGACTTACCGAAATCAGGGCTTGCCATTAGGTTAACAATGTTGGTGGATCCAAGGTTACAACTAACATCGGTTCCCATTTCCGTGTACTCCTGCTTATTGTTAATCCGGGAAATTTCCTGGGGCTGCATAATTTCTGAGCACAGATTGCTCATGATGATCTTGCCCTTGACCGGATTGGCCCGGTTGGCCACGTCAACGTTCATGATGTACGGATAGCCAGACTCCTGCTGGAGCTTACTAATTTCGGTTTCAAGTTCCCGGGCACGGATTTTCTTCTTAGGGATGTCTGGATTAGCCACCATCTTGTCGTACTCCTTAGTGATGTCAACGTAGGCAAACGGCTTGCCGTAAGCTCGCTCAACTCCCCAAGGATCGAAGAGGTACATGTCCTCGTCCTTTGCGGCTAACTCGTAGAATTTATCCGGAATGACTACCCCAAGAGAAAGAGTCTTTACCCGGACCTTTTCGTCGGCATTTTCTTTCTTTGTTGCCAGGAAAGCCATGATGTCAGGATGGAAAACATTAAGGTAAACTACTCCAGCACCTTGCCGTTGGCCCAATTGGTTAGAGTAGGAAAAGCTGTCTTCAAGGAGTTTCATTACGGGAATTACTCCAGAAGCGGCCCCTTCAATTCCTTTAATGGGCGCACCAGCCCCCCGGAGATTACTCAAGGAAATTCCCACCCCGCCGCCAATTCGGGAAAGCTCTAAAGCGGAGTTAATTGTTCGCCCAATGGAATTCATGTCATCGGTGGTTTGGAGAAGGAAGCAGGAAACCATTTCCCCCCGCCGGGCCCGACCAGCATTCAGAAAGGTTGGGGTAGCCGGTTGGTACCGCTGGGTAACGAGTTCTTCAGCAAGGTCGCAGGCTAATTGTTCATCGCCATTTGCCATGTATAGAGCATTGGCTGCCATCCGATCAATAATTGTTTCTAGGTAATACTCGTTATCGAGCGTCTTCATGGCGTACTGGTTGTAAAATTTGTAGGCGGCCATAAATGACTTGAAGTGGAAGTTAGCCGCATTAAGCTGGGCGTATAACTTCTTAATGAAAGTCATGCTGTACTTCTTTACGAAGGTTTCTTCAAGGTAACCGTTCTTTATAAGGTAGTCGAACCGCTCTTCAAGTGAATTAAAGTGTTTGAGGTTGGGTTCTACGTTTTCTTTAAGGAACGCCTGGAGGGCATCATGATCCTTTTCAAGTTGAATTTTTCCGTTAAGGGGAATGTTGACCTGGTTGTTTAGGTCGTAATACGTTACTTTGTCGCGATCAATTGCAGATAAACTCACTGGTTCCACCACTTTCTTTGGGTTATTAGTTAATTACTAGTTTAAAAAAAGTGAACCAACAACGTGTTCACTTTATTAGTTAAACTTTGCTTTTAATGTAGCATCTTAAACGCCTTATGTGATTATTCAGCAATGACCTGTTGGAGAAGGTCTGGCCGAAAGCCGTTAACAACGGGTTCGGCATCACGTTCAACGACCGGGACGCTTCGGAATCCCTGTTCCTTAAGATAATCAACGTATTCTGGATGGTCAGAAATATTTCTTTCCTCAAAGGAAACACCGTGGGACTTAAGAAATTTTTTGGTCATTTTGCACTGGATGCAGTTGTTTTTTGTATATACCGTTAGGCTCATAATCATCATCACCATTTCACTTCTTTTACTTACGTGAACTTAGTATACCGTGTTTTCGGAAAAAAGCAAGGCTAGAACACAAGATATTGTGGATAATAATCAATTAAAATCCGATATATGGTGGATAACGGCTGCGAATAATTCTTGGATTTTGTTGCTTAACGGGGGCGATTTAGCGTATGATAAAAGTATCAAATTTACTGACGGGGTGTCCGAAGGTGACGGAATACTACTACTCAACACAACCAACGGCTGCACATGATGAGCAGACGTTTTCGTTTTCCTTATTGGGAAGTAATTTACGGTTTATTACTGATAGCGGGGTGTTCTCGCGGCGGACCGTTGATTATGGTAGTCGTACTTTACTTACGGCCCTCGAACAAGCGGAGATTACTCCCCGTAAGGTTCTCGATGTAGGGTGTGGGTATGGCCCGCTTGGGATTGCGCTTGCCCGGCGATTTTCTGCTAGCAGGGTGACAATGAGTGACGTTAACGAGCGGGCATTAGCGCTTGCCCGGCGGAACGCCGCTGCAAATCATGTGAAGAACGTAATGATTTGCCAGTCGGATGGTTATGCGATGCTTTCCGCAACGGATTACGATTTGGTTGTTACTAACCCGCCGGTCCGGGCGGGGAAAAAGGTTGTTCATGAAATTTTGGCTGGTGCATTTGATCACCTTGTTTCTGGGGGAGCGTTATATGTTGTATTGCAGAAGAAACAGGGAGCTCCGTCAGCTAAGAAATTAATGGAAACAACGTTTGGAAATTGCCAGGTTGTTTTGAAACAAAAGGGCTACTACGTGTTAAGGAGTGAGCGGTAATGGCATTAATGGCAAATGAACAGGCAAAGTTCATGCAAGAAGCTCTCTATGAAGCCCAAAAAGCTGCTGCCATCGGGGAAGTGCCGATTGGGTGCGTAGTAGTACGGGATGGACGGGTTATCGGTCGGGGCCATAACCTCCGTGAGCACAGTGAAGATGCGACAATGCATGCTGAGATCATGGCAATTCAGGAGGCAAATGCGGCATTGGACAGCTGGCGGCTGGTTGATTGTGATTTGTTTGTGACCCTTGAGCCATGCCCGATGTGTTGTGGAGCCATAATAAATTCCCGGATTCGGGGGGTTTACTATGGTGCGTCAGACAAGAAAGCAGGGGCGGCGGGCACCCTGATGAACTTGCTGAATGATTCCCGTTTTAATCATCAAGCTGAGGTATATCCGGGAGTGCTGCAAGAGCAGTGTGCCGCTCGGTTAACGCAGTTTTTCCAAGAAGTGCGGCGGAAGCAGCGATTAGCTCGGCGCCGGGCGAAGCGGGAAGATTAAGACTAGCTTTTTGGGGAGTTTTCATGTATCATAGACTTTGCCGCAAGGCCTTAGGACAATGTTGTCCTTACGAACCGTGTCAGGTCCGGAAGGAAGCAGCACTAAGTTTGGTTCAGCATGTGTCCTAAGTTGATATGAATGAGAACTCCCGGTTCGTCCTCGGACCGGGAGATTTTTGTCCTCAACGTACATATTCTATATTAACGGAGCAAGGAGGAAAAACATGGCTTACCAAGCACTTTATCGGGTATGGCGGCCCCAACGGTTTGCGGATCTAGTCGGGCAGCAGTTAGTTACCCAAACACTGCGGAATGCACTGGCAACCAAGCAAACATCCCATGCATACCTGTTTACCGGGCCCCGGGGAACCGGGAAGACATCCGCGGCTAAGATTTTTGCCAAGGCCATTAACTGTCATCACCAGCAGGATGGTGAGCCGTGTAACGAGTGTATTACTTGTAAGGCGATTACGAACGGAACGCTGAGCGATGTAATCGAAATTGATGCGGCCTCTAATAACGGAGTTGAGGAAATTCGAGATATCCGGGATAAGGCTAAATATGTACCAACAGAGGCTGACTATAAGGTATATATCATTGACGAAGTTCATATGTTATCGACCGGAGCGTTTAATGCGCTGCTAAAAACGTTGGAGGAACCCCCGAAGAACGTGGTCTTTATCCTCGCAACAACGGAACCCCAAAAGATTCCGGCGACGATTATTTCCCGGACCCAGCGGTTTGATTTTCACCGCATTAAGCCTCAGGTGATTTTGGAGCGGATGAAGATGATCCTTGAGCAAAAGGAAATTACTGCTGACGCGGCTGCCCTGAAGGTGATTGCCCAGGCGGCGGATGGTGGGATGCGGGACGCATTGAGCATCCTTGATCAAGTTATCTCGTTTGGGGACAACGAAGTAACCCTAGAAAACGCCTTGATGGTGACGGGCAGTGCTACGCAACAGGATTTGGACGATTATGTGGCCGCGGTAATTGGCGGGGAAACGGCGGTTGCGCTGACATTAATTCATAAGTTACTTGATGAGGGTAAGGATGCCCAACGGTTGGTTGAGGACGTTCTTTTGTATTGCCGGGATTTAATGCTTTACCGTCAGGCCCCAGAAGAAGCCTCCTACCTTGAATTGGGGCGGCTAAGTGAGCACTTCAAGGAGTTGGCTTCCCAAATTGAATCGGAGCGGCTTATCACGATGATTGATATTTTGAATGAAGAGCTAGAGGCCATGCGGTTTAGCGTTCATGCCACCGTTTACCTGGAGGTAATGACGGTTAGGTTAGCACAATCTCAGTCAACTAGCGATAAACAATCGCTTGCAGCCGCATCGAATACCGAATTAACGGAGCTTCAGCAGCAGGTTAAGCACCTCCAACAGCAACTCGCTGCACTTCAATCCGGGAAGGACCAAACATCTCATGGAAGTAAGTCCGCTCCGACTAAATCACAGCCAGAAGCACCCATTAAAGTGGATATGGCTGCTGTTACCAGCGTGTTGGACGGAGCTACGCGTCAAGCCCGGGATGAGGTCTTGCGGGAATGGGATAACCTGCCTGCTCAAATGAACGCACAACATGCGGCCTACGTGCGTACCCTTACGCCCCTTGCAGCGGGGCACGAACGGATTCTATTAGGTTGCAAGTACGATTACTTGTATCAGCGGATGGAAGTGCAGGATTTTCCGGCAACCCTTGCGACTACGTTGGCGGAGCTGTTAGGTTACCACCCAACGGTTGTGATTCTACCAGTATCGCAGTGGGGTCAGGTGCGCCAGGATTATTATGCCAAGCATAAGCAAAAACAATCTCGGTCAGATGCCACCGTGCCGGCGGCAGCCAAGCAAGCGCAACCGGAAGCGGTGACGAAAGCGCAGCAGCTTTTTGGTGATGCGGTTACCGTAAGAGACGATTAATGTTGATAATAATGAACTAATGAAGGGATGAACTAAAATGCGTGGAATGGGCCAAATGCCTAATATGCAAAACATGATGAAGCAGGTTCAGCGGATGCAAAAACAGATGCAGGCCGATCAAGAAAAACTAACGACAACAACTTTTACCGGGAAGGCAGCAAACGATATGGTAACGGTGACGTTTACTGGTGACCGGCAGATGAAGGATATTGTAATTAAACCAGAAGCCGTTGATCCTGACGATGTAGAGATGTTGCAAGACCTTGTCTTAATGGCGGTAAATGATGCAATGCAGCAGATTGATCAGCAAACCCAGCAGGCTTTAGGCCAGTACGCTAATAAGTTACGGTAGGAAGGGGGGGTGGCCGTGCAGTATCCAGAACCAATTGCCCGGTTGATTGACAGTTATATGAAGTTACCGGGAATCGGGAGTAAAACGGCAGAACGGTTAGCGTTCTATACCCTTGACATGGATAATGACGACGTCACGGCGTTTTCCCAGGCGTTAGTTGCCGCTAAGCGGGATATTCACTACTGTTCGGTCTGTGGTAACATAACCGCAAGTGATCCGTGTGCGGTGTGCCAAGACAAGACACGGGACCAGGATCAAGTTATCGTGGTTGAGCAGCCTAAGGATGTGATGGCGCTTGAAAAAATGAACGAATATCACGGGTTGTATCATGTATTGCATGGAGTCCTTTCACCGATTGACGGAAAGGGCCCTGAAGATATTAATATTCGGAGCCTGGTAACCAGGTTACAGCAAAATGAGCAGATTAAGGAAGTAATTTTAGCAACTAACGCCACGCCGGAAGGGGAAGCCACGGCGATGTACATTGCTCGGCTTGTTAAACCAGCAGGGATTAAGGTAACCCGGCTAGCCCATGGGTTGGCGGTTGGAAGTGACATTGAATATGCGGATGAAATGACGCTCTTTAAGGCGCTTGAGGGCCGGCAAGAATTATAATTAGGTAAAGAAGCAAGAAGATAGGATTGGAAAGTTTGACGATGGCAGACAAGTTAACCGGAACATTTGTAACGTTAGAGGGAATTGACGGTTCGGGCAAAACGAGTGTTCTGCGGCAGATTGTTGCCTACCTGGCAGCACATCTCCCCGCTGAACAGTATGTAATTACCCGGGAACCCGGGGGAAATAGTATTTCCGAAGCAATTCGGCAGGTGATTTTAGATCCCCGGAATACGGGGATGGACGCGCGCACGGAAGCCTTGTTATACGCTGCTTCTCGCCGGCAATACCTGGTAGAAACGGTGTTACCGGCGTTGCGGGCTGGAAAACTGGTAATTTCTGACCGGTACGTTGATAGTTCCTTAGTATACCAGGGAAGTGGGCGCCATCTAGGAACTGACTCGGTACGGCAAATCAATGCATTTGCAACGGATGGATTAATGCCGCAGTTAACGTTATACTTTGATATCGATCCGGCTGAAGGGTTGGCTCGAATTAACAGTCACCGTGCTGGTGAGAAGGTTGACCGGCTCGATCGGGAGCGGCTGCAATTTTATCAGGATACGCGGAATGCCTACCTTAAATTGGCCGCCCAGGAACCAAACAGAATTGTAACGTTGGATGCAAGCCAGCCGTTAGCGGCAGTGACAAAACAGGCTTTAGCGGTAATGCAGACACGCCTTGCCAACTTGCAGTAAGGAGGGCAAATTGACGATTCCGGTGACAACTAAACATCCTCACCTAACGGCGCATTTTGCTCGGTTAGCGCGGGAAAAAAAGCTCGCCCACGCGTATTTATTTACGGGCGCTACCGGAGCAGGGAAGACCGCGTTGGCCCGGTGGGTTGCTCAGGCGTGTTTATGTGCTCGTTCTCGTGCAGATGGGCAACCATGCGGGCAATGTGACGAGTGCGTGCGAATCCAACAAGACGAGCACCCCGATGTTTTACACATTGTACCGGATGGGCAAACCATTAAGGTCAATCAAATTCGGTTTCTGCGCAGTGAATTTAGTAAGAGTGGGGTTGAAGGACTTCAAAAGTTCTTCATTATTAGTGAAGCGGAAAAAATGACCGCCAGCGCAGCCAATAGTTTGTTAAAGTTTTTGGAAGAACCTTCCGGGCAGGTGACGGCGTTTTTATTAAGTGCGCACCCGCAGCAAATTTTGACAACGATTGTTTCTCGCTGTCAGGTGGTAAAGGTGGCTCCGCCGACGGTTACTCAGCTTAGGGCAGTGTTACGGGAGGCGGGCGCGCCCGAGGATTTTCAAACACTTTTACCGTTGATTACACGGGATCAACAAGTTGCTATGCGATTAGCGGGTGATCCGGCAATTCCTAAATTAATCACGGCAATCAAGCAGTGGTTTACCCGGATTTGTCAGGGCGATTATCGGGCATTTGTGGCCGTCCAAACCCGGCTTATCCCAGAAACGCCAACGTCAGAACTGCGATCCGTGGCCGTGGCCCTAGTTGTTCAGCTTACCCGTGCGCTTCTCCTTACCGCTGTATCCGCCCGGGATGAAGTTCCGGTTTTCCCGGATTTAGTTCCTTTATTTAAACGGGTAGCTGCCCGGGTTTCACAAGAACAGCTTACAGTAGGGGTAACGGCGGCTCTCGGGGTCTCCCGGCAATTAGCTGCGAACGTTTCGTTTCAGAACGCCTTTGAGGGGTTAACATTACGGTTAATTACCGTATTGCATTAGGAAGGTGATCCGATGGAAAAAAAGGAATTATATGACAGTTTTGATCAACTAACAGCGGCTTTAAACCAGATAACGGCGACAGTTGAAAAGTTAAAGAACGCAACTGCCGCTGCCATCGAAAAGAATGCGGAATTGGAGATTGAAAATGAACACCTCCACGAACGATTAGCCGAGCTGGGGCAGCAGGAGAATACTAGTGAACAGGCAGTAACGGGGCAAATGACCCAGTCACGGCGAAACCTTGAACGTTTGTATAATGAAGGGTTTCATGTTTGCAATAACTTTTACGGTAAACGACGGAAAAATGATGAACCGTGTGCCTTTTGTGTTACTTTAATTTACGGGGAGCAACGCGCATGATTAGGCAAACGAGTAGTTTTCAGGAGGCCCCAACGGGAAAGTTGTATTTAGTACCAACCCCTATTGGTAATCTTGGTGATATGACACCACGGGCCGTTCAGGTTCTTCAGAATGTTGATTTGATTGCAGCGGAGGATACTAGGAATACCCAGCGACTTCTTAATCACTTTGAGATTACGACTCCCCAGATTAGTTTTCATGAATATAACACCCAGGAACGGATCCCTCAGTTAGTTGCAAAGCTCCAAGCAGGAAAAAGCATCGCACAGGTAAGTGATGCGGGAATGCCCTCGATTAGTGATCCGGGCCGGGAACTGGTTGCGACGTGCACGCAACAGGAGATCCCGGTAATTTCCCTTCCAGGGCCCAATGCAGCGCTGACCGCCCTGATTGCTTCCGGAATTGCTCCGCAACCGTTTCTTTTTTATGGCTTTTTACCCCGCAAAAAAGGGGCGTTGGCAACGGCAATTGCACAGCTTGCGGACGAGCGGCCAACGTTGATTTTTTACGAGGCTCCCCATCGGTTAGCTAAAACGCTAACCGCCCTTGCGGAGGGGTTAGGCGCAAAGCGTCCTGTGTGCTTGTGCCGGGAATTAACAAAGCGGTACGAGGAATTTTTACGAGGAACGTTGGCGGATGCTGTTCAGTGGGCGAAGGACGCCACAATCCGGGGAGAATTTGTTATTATTGTAGCTGGAAATGAGCAGACTGTTCGTAAAATTCCGCAGGGGCAAGGCTCTTTAACCGAGCAGGTTGACCGGTTGATTACCAGCGAGCATATCCGGCCGACCGATGCGATTAAACGGGTTGCTAAGCAAAACGGGTTAAAAAAACAGGCGGTTTATAATGAATATCACGGGTTAAACAAGGAGTAGTACATGGCAGGGAAGATTTATTCGTATCATCACCGGATTGTTGATTATGAAGTGAGTGTAACGGGCAACGTTAAACTGACAACGTTGCTTAACTTATTAATGTTGGCATCGGAACAGCAGAGTACCGAACTTGGGGTGGGGGCAGCCCAAGTTCAGGCGCGTGGTTTAGGGTGGATTGTCACCCAGCACGACCTGCACGTAACCCGGTGGCCTCATTACGACGAGACCATTATGATTTTTACCCAGGCAACGGCGTATAATAAATATTTTTGTTACCGTGACTTTTGGATTGAGGACGAACAGGGGACAGAAATTGTCCGGATGCACACGGTCTTTGTGTTAATCGATCTGGATAAGCGAAAGATCGTTCCGGTAGCGGCTGACTTAGTTGATATTTTTCAAGCGGATAAGGTCCGGCGCGGGGAACGTATCACCAACCCCGCAAAGGTGGCAACTCCGGATGCTGTAAAGAATTACGCAATTCGGTTTACTGACTTGGACTTGAACCGCCACGTGCATAACACAAATTACTTTGACTGGATGACGGACGCTCTTGACCGGGAGTTTTTACTTCAGTATGAGCCAGCGCGGGTTAACATTAAGTACGAAAAGGAACTGCACTATGGTGATATCGCGCGCAGTGAGGTTCAGTTTATTAGTGACGATCATCTTAAGACGGCCCATCAGATTAAGAACGGTGATGAGATCAGTTGTATTGCTGAAATTGAGTGGCGGCCAATCAGGGCTGGCAAGGGTGATCATGAATGAAAAGCTTAGCGATTGATACGTCTAATATGCCCTTGACGGTGGCAGTGCTTGATGATGAACGGCTTCTCGCAACAATGACAGCGACTGTGCAGCGGGATCATGGGGCTAGTTTGATGCCCGTAATTGCGACGTTGCTTGAACGGGCGGCGGTTTCGATTGATAAAATCGATCGGTTTGTCGTGGCGGCCGGACCGGGATCATATACTGGCTTGCGGATTGGGGTAACCACTGCCAAAACGTTGGCGACAACGCTAAACCGGGAGCTGGTTGGTGTATCTAGTTTGCGGGAATTGGCGGCTGGGTACCAGCTTGATCAGCACCGGCTAATCGTGCCGGTGTTTGATGCGCGGCGGAATAACGTATTTGCTGGGGCATACCAGTGGCACCGAGAGCAGTTAACGGAGGTAATTCCAGACCAACATATTTCGCTGGTTGACTTAGCAACGGCTATTCGGGATGAAGACTACGTATTTGTTGGAAGCGATTGCTGGAAGCTTCATGATCAACTCGTTGATCTGTTTGGCCGCGATGTTCATGTTGCTCCAGCGCAATTTAATTATCCACAAGCGTATATTTTAGGGCTTTTGGGCCGGCAAATGGCGCCGGTAGCAAACGTTGATGCGTTTGTTCCGCGGTACCTGCGGTTGACCCAGGCTGAAGCTGATTGGTACCAGCAACATCCAGAGGAAAAGGGGCACCTAACCAACTATGTGGAAAAATATTAAACAATTAACGACCGCCATTACCCAGCGCCGCCAGCGACGGGAAGCACTGGAATTTCAGAATCACGATGTGCGGGTTGAACACGATAATTACTTGGTTTGCCGGGCGGTTGTTCCGGATATTCCGGAAATGATTACGCTCGAACAGGCGATTTTTCATGGACACGCGCCGTGGTCGGCTTCTCAGTTAGAGCGGGAATTAAACGACCGTCAACATTACATGTACCTTGCATTCCGGCACGATGACCGGTTAGTTGCTTTTGCCGGGTGCCGGTTTGACTTAGTAAGCGGAATGGCTGATATTACGCGAATTGCTGTTCTTCCTCAATACCTTCACCGGGGAGTGGGGGAACGGTTGATTCGGGGCCTAACGCGGGAGGCCCAACAACACGGATGTCAGCAAATTAAGCTTGCGGTAAAGGAGACGAATACCGACGAACAGCACCGGTATGCCCGCGTTGGTTTTGGCAAACGACGGACGGTTAAAAATTACTATAAGTTAACCGACCACGAAGCCGAGGATGCGATTGAAATGCAGTACGATAAGGGAGACCAGTCATAATGGGGAAACGGACCTTGATTTTAGCCTTTGAATCAAGTTGTGATGAAACAAGCGTTGCGGTTATTGAAAATGGCGCGACGATTCTTTCTAATGTTGTTGCTACTCAAATCAAGAGTCATCAGCGTTTCGGGGGAGTTGTTCCGGAAGTTGCTAGTCGCCACCATATCGAACAAGTCACGTGGTGTTTGAACGCGGCAATGCAGGAGGCTCACGTTACCTACGATGATTTAACGGCGGTGGCTGTAACATACGGTCCAGGTCTAGTGGGGGCGCTTTTAGTTGGGGTGGCTGCCGCTAAGGCGGTGGCGTTTGCTCACCACTTGCCGTTGATTCCAGTGAACCACATGGCTGGACACATCTATGCGGCCCGGTTTGCGGGGAGGATTAAGTTTCCGGCGTTAGCGTTGCTTGTTTCCGGTGGGCACACTGAATTAGTGTGGTTAGAAGAAGAGGGTTCCTTTGTTATTATTGGAGATACCCGGGATGACGCAGCCGGCGAGGCGTACGATAAGGTAGGACGCGTTTTAGGAGTTGCGTATCCAGCAGGGAAGGAACTAGATATGATGGCCCACCAGGGGTGTGATACGTTTAATTTTCCCCGGGCGATGTTGCAAGAAGATAACCTTGACTTTAGCTTTAGTGGATTAAAGAGTGCGTTTATTAATACGGTGCACCATGCTGATCAGGTAGGTGAACAGCTTTCACGAGACGACCTTGCAGCTAGTTTCCAACAGGCCGTTGTAGACATTCTTGTGACGAAAACCACGCGGGCTCTTCACCAGTACCCGGCAACCCGGCAATTGATTCTAGCTGGTGGCGTGGCTGCAAACACGGGGTTGCGTAGTCAATTAACGGCGGCCATGCAGGCTTTTCCGCACGTGGAACTTTTGCAAGCACCGTTACAGCTGTGTGGTGATAATGCTGCGATGATTGGTGCGGCTGGGACGATGCTTTACCGTCATGGGGTGCGGGCGGGCCTTGATCTTAATGCCGACCCGGCCCTTGAGTTCCCGTACTTAGATGAAATTGAAGGGTGATCGTAAAAAACAGACGAGCACGTGGAAGTTGATCATTTTTCCATGCTCGTCTGTTTTAGTGTATACCAAAGCTGCTGATCTATTGTTCGTCCTCTTCAAGGGCTAATGCCGCTTCTTCCCACTCTTGTTCAGCCTCTTTGAGTTGTGGAACAATGGTATCGAGTTGTTTTTGTAGGTCCGTTAGTTTTCCAAGATCATTACTATGTGTAGCCATCTCCTTTTCAAGTTCATCTTTTTGGGCTTCAAGGGTAGCCATCTGCTTTTCCGCCTGCTGTACGGCCCGCTCTAACTTCCGGTGAGCCCGTTGCTGGGCTTTTTGGGTGGCGAAGTCCTGCTTGCTATTTGTTGCTGGAGTGGTTGCCTTAAAAGCCGGAGCAACCTCTTTGGCCTGAGCGGCTTGAAGGTGAGCTTGTTCGTCCCGTTTTTGAACGTAGTAATCGTAGTCTCCAAGGTAAAGCGTACTTCCAGTCGGGGCGAGTTCTAAGACGTTAGTGGTGACCTGATTAATGAAGTACCGGTCGTGGGAAACCATTAACACGGTTCCTGAAAAATCCTTAACCGCTTGTTCTAGAACTTCTTTACTTTCAATGTCGAGGTGGTTGGTTGGTTCATCAAGGACCAGCAGGTTATCGTGGTTTAAGGCGAGCTTAGTAAGTAAAAGGCGCGCTTTTTCTCCCCCGGAGAGGTTGACAACCTTTTTTTGGACATCGTCACCGCTGAAAAGGAAACTCCCTAAAACGGAGCGAATATCCCGTTCCAGCATTGTTCGGTGATCGTCCCATACTTCATCGAGAACGGTTTTATCGGCGTGCAGGACCTGGTGCTCCTGGTCGTAGTACCCCACGGTTACGTTTGTTCCGCGGGTGGCACTACCGTGAATGAACGGAATTATGCCCAAGATACTTTTAAGTAGGGTGGATTTTCCCGTTCCGTTCGGTCCGACGATGGTTAGGACCTGATGTTTTTTTAATTCAAAGTCAATGGGGGCGGCTAATTGATGCCCATTATAGCCAATTGCGGCGTCCTTTACCGTTAGAACGATATTGCCACTTTCCTTTTCTGGGGTAAACGTAAACCGCATGGTTCGTTCACTGCTAGCGGGTTTATCCAGGCGTTCCATTTTTTCTAATTGTTTCCGGCGGCTTTGGGCTCGTTTGGTGGTTGAGGCCCGGACGATGTTTTTATTGACAAACTCCTCCATTTCATGGATTTTTGCCTGTTGTTTTTCGTAGGCCTTCCACGCAGCTTTCTGCCGGTTGGCGCGTTCTTTAACGTACTGGGAGTAGTTCCCGGTGTAGTGGGTGCTGGTGCCATTTTCAATTTCGTAAACCTGATTTACAATCCGGTCAAGGAAATACCGGTCGTGGGAAACAATTAGCAAAGCCCCCTGGTACGATTGAATGTAGTTTTCCAACCAGGTAAGCGTGGCAATGTCGAGGTGATTGGTTGGTTCGTCAAGAATCAGCAGATCTCGTTTTTCGAGCAAAAGCTTTGCCAAAGCTAATCGCGTCTTTTGCCCCCCAGAGAGGGTGTCGACCGGGCGGTCATAATCCTCGGAGAAAAATTTAAATCCGGTGAGAACGGACTTAATCTCTGTTTCGTAACCGTAGCCATTTTGTTCCTTAAAATCGTGTTGTAGCTGATCGTAGTGGTTGAGGAGTTGTTGGTATTGGGGGGCGGTCGGATCCGTTGGGGGATTAGCTATTTGTTCCTCTAACTGGTGAATTTCCGCCTCCATTTTTTGAAGGGGAGCAAACACGCTTAACATTTCATCATATAAGGTGCGCCCCGACGATAAGCCAGCGTTTTGGGCAAGATAACCGATGGTGAGGTCCTTACGCCGAATAATTTGCCCTTCATCTGGTTCAGCTTCCCCCGTTAGCATCTTGATTAGGGTGGATTTGCCCGCACCATTTCGGCCGACTAATGCAATCCGGTCGCCGTCTTGAATATCCAGGTTAACGTTGTGGAAAAGGGTATCAGCCCCAAAGTGGCGGGCAACTTTTTGTGCTTGGAGCAGTATCATGGTATGCATCCTTTCGTTCAGAGTAATAATCCTATTCATTTTAGCATACGTTTTTCGAAAGACGTATAAAGAGATTGTGAAATTATCAGGTTAATTCGTATTAATATCAACGTTTATGTTATAGTTGCTTGTGAAGACTAATTGAAGGGAGTTTCATGGAATGGCAAAAATTCCACAGGCAACTGCGCGGCGGTTACCCATTTACTACCGTTATCTTAATTTTCTTAAGGATGCGGGGAAAGAACGGGTTTCTTCAACGGAACTTGCCGAGGCGGTTAAGATTGATTCAGCAACAATTCGGCGGGATTTCTCGTACTTTGGCGCTCTTGGGAAACGCGGGTACGGGTACCATGTTGATAGTTTACTAGCATTTTTTAAGAAGACCCTAAGTCAAGATAAGTTAACAAACGTGGCGTTAATTGGGGTTGGAAACTTGGGGCACGCGCTCCTTAATTTTAATTTCCATCAGAGTAACAACGTGCGGATCAGTGCAGCATTTGATATCAACGATGATATTACCGGAACAATCCAAAATGGGGTGCCGGTTTATCCGATGGCGGATATGCAAGAGCAGTTGACTATTCAGCAAATTGAGGTGGCGATCCTCACGGTGCCGGCATCCGTTGCTCAAAACGTTGCTGACCAGATGATTGCAGCGGGGGTGAAGGGAATTTTGAACTTTACCCCGATGCGAATTGCGGCGCCGGAAACGGTTCGAATTCAGAACGTGGATTTGACGAACGAATTGCAGACACTAATCTACTTCCTGGATCATTTTGGGCCGAAGAAGGATGAAGAATAATAATTGTAAGGAAGAACATTAAAAACGTGTTCCAAGCAGGTGGTTAAGAACCAATTATTTGGAACACGTTTTTTTATATTTTTTGAAGCATTGATTTAAATTGGAATGTAAGGCGGGGATTATGTGAAAATACTGCAACTTTTCGGATAAAGTCAATACTGAGTTTTTTAGCATCAAGATTTTTAATTGTACTAACGTTTTTATGCATTAGTGATTCGGGCAAAATTGTCACAAATTGTGAAGTCATAATTAACTTTATTAACGCTTCACTGTAATCGACTTCGTGAATTTCTGGTAGTGAAAGTCCCAATTTTCTAAAAATTTGAACTATTCTTGAATGAATAGGACAGTACTGTGGATACATTAGTAATTGAAGTTGTTGAAGATCTTTGGGGGTAACCATTGAAGCGGAAATTGATTGAAGAACAGCAGTTTGCCCAACAACATAATAGGGTTCTTCGTATAAAGTATTACTAAAAATTTGTCCGTGAAGTTGGTCACTGAACGCTTCATCCATAAAAATGACATCAAGTTGCTCCTGGTTAAATGGGGTAATTAATTCATATATTTTATTTGTTGATACATATTTATGTGTTTCTGAAATAATCTTAAGTAACTGGTGGGAATCAAAAGCGGTAGCGATACTATTAAGTGTTCCTACCTTAGTACTGTTAAGTGGTGGGGTGGATTTATCGGATGAAAAATAAAAGAGCTTTTGGATATCCGCAACTATTTTACGAGCTTTAGAATAGAACTCTTTACCGTCATTTGTTAAGGAAACCCCCTGAGAAGTCCGGTTTAGTACAAGGTGCGTAATTTTTTTACTGATAGCTGGTTGTGATATTAAAAGGCACTGTACGTTAATGGTAAGCGGGTGAGTGTCTATGCTTACCCTGATGCAGCTAAAATTCCGTGGGTTAACCAGGATGGTGTTGAAATTGTTTTAGAATGTTCTGGATTTTATACCTCCGCAACTAAAGTGCAGGCCCATTTAAAAGCTGGGGCAAAAAAAGTATTGATCTCTGCTCCAGCGGGAGATGTTAAGACAGTTGTATACAACGTTAATCATAATATTTTGAATGAATCAGATACAATTATTTCAGCTGGATCATGCACTACTAATAGTTTGGCGCCGTTGGCGTACTTCTTGAATCAGGACTTTGGAATCAAGTTGGGAACAATGACAACCGTGCATGCTTACACGGCATCCCAAAAATTACAGGATGGGCCCAATAATAATCCGCGGTCAGCGCGGGCTGCAGCAGAGAATACCGTGCCGCATTCAACGGGGGCGGCGAAGGCAATTGGACGGGTCATTCCAGAATTGGCTGGACGATTGAAAGGACACGCGCAGCGGGTGCCAGTAGTTGACGGGTCAATTACTGAGTTGGTTACGGTTCTAAATAAAAAAGTGACGGCTGATGAAATTAATGAGACATTAAGAAAACATACCGTTGACAACCCATCATTTGGTTTTAACGATGATGAGATTGTATCTTCAGATGTGATTGGTACGACGTTTGGCGGTATTTTTGATCCAACCCAAACAGAAGTGACCACGGTTAACGATTTACAATTGGTTAAGACGGTATCGTGGTACGACAACGAATACGGGTTTGTTTGCCAAATGATCCGGACGCTTGGAGTTCTCGCTAATCTGACTAAAGCAAATAATTAGTCTTCTTTAATTAGCAGGGGTTATGGAAACGTAGCCCCTGCTTTACGTTTAAAAGCTAATTAGCACTCTCTCGTGAAGAGTGATAAAAAAAGCTTGCACTTCATGGTAAAAGTGTGTAGTATATGAATTGTAGGTTAGCACTTACCAATGATGAGTGCTAAATAAATCATTTGGAGGGATAGCTTGTGCTTAAGCCATTAGGAGATCGCGTAATCTTAAAAGTAGAAGAAGAAAAAGAGCAAACGGTTGGGGGCATCGTTTTGGCAAGCAATGCCAAGGAAAAGCCGCAGACCGCGAAGGTGGTTGCTGTTGGTGAAGGGGTGACCCTTGAAAACGGCACGACGGTTGCACCGAAAGTTAAGGAGGGTGATACGGTTCTCTTTGACAAGTACGCTGGAACCGAAGTTAAGCATGATGGTGAATCATACTTAGTTGTCCACGAAAAGGACTTAATGGCCATCGTTGACTAATTGTCAGCGGTGATGATGAACTTAAAATCTAACACATGAGGTGATATGACAATGGCTAAGGAAGTTAAGTTTGCAGAAGATGCACGTAAGAAGATGTTAGCTGGGGTTGACAAACTAGCTGACACGGTTAAGTCAACGATCGGGCCAAAGGGGCGGAACGTTGTGCTAGAACAGTCCTATGGTTCTCCAACAATCACGAACGACGGGGTAACAATTGCTAAGGCGATTGAATTGGAAGACCACTTCGAAAATATGGGTGCTAAACTTGTGGCTGAAGTTGCTTCAAAGACCAACGACATTGCCGGTGACGGAACGACAACTGCAACGGTTTTGACACAGGCAATTGTAAACGCTGGGATGAAGAACGTTACGGCTGGTGCTAACCCTGTCGGAATTCGGAAGGGAATCGAAGAAGCAACGGATGTTGCTGTTAAGGCGCTACATGAACAGTCTCACAAGGTTGAATCAAAGAGTGATATTGCGCAGGTTGCTTCAATTTCGGCCGCTAACGAAAAGGTTGGGGAATTAATCTCGAACGCCATGGAAAAGGTTGGTAAGGACGGGGTTATTACCATCGAAGAGTCAAAGGGGATTGACACCACCCTCGACGTTGTTGAAGGAATGCAGTTTGATCGTGGTTACCTATCACAGTACATGGTAACGGATAACGACAAGATGGAAGCAGATCTGGACAACCCGTACATTTTAATTACGGACAAGAAGATTTCAAACATCCAGGAGATTATGGATCTGTTGCAGCAGATTGTTCAGCAGGGACGGTCGTTATTAATCATTGCTGATGATGTTGACGGTGAAGCACTTCCGACACTTGTTTTGAATAACATTCGGGGGACGTTTAAGGCCGTTGCTGTTAAAGCACCTGGCTTTGGTGATCGGCGGAAGGCAATGTTAGAAGATATCGCTATTCTGACGGGAGCAACGGTTATTACGGATGACCTTGGGCTTCAATTGAAGGACGTTACGCTTGATCAGTTAGGTTCAGCTGGTAAGGTAACCGTTACGAAGGAAAACACGACGATCGTTGAGGGCGCTGGTGCTAAGGATGCCATCGACGAACGGGTTGACCAAATTCGGAAGCAGATTGGGAAAGCATCATCTGATTTTGATAAGGAGAAGCTCCAAGAACGGCTAGCTAAGTTAGCTGGTGGGGTTGCTGTAATTAAGGTTGGCGCTGCAACCGAGACTGAACTGAAGGAACGGAAGTACCGGATTGAGGATGCTTTAAACGCCACGCGGGCTGCCGTTGAAGAAGGTTTTGTTCCTGGAGGTGGAACGGCACTTGTTAACGTGATTGACAAGGTGGCTGCCATCAAGGAAAACGGCGACGTTCAGACAGGGGTTAACATCGTTAAGCGCGCCCTTGAAGAACCGGTACGGCAGATTGCTGAAAACGCTGGTTTAGAAGGCTCTGTTATCGTTGAGAAGTTGAAGGAGCAAAAGCCAGGTGTTGGGTTTAACGCTGCAACCGGCGAATGGGTTGATATGGTTGCTGCCGGGGTTGTTGACCCGACAAAGGTAACCCGTTCAGCATTGCAGAACGCAGCTAGTGTTTCAGCGCTGTTACTCACGACGGAAGCGGTTGTTGCTGACAAGCCTGAAAAGGAAGATAACGCTGCTGCAGGCGCTGCTAACCCAGCTGCTGGTGGAATGGGCGGAATGATGTAATCTGCGTGAGCGTGATTTCACCAATACTAATGTTAAAGTTAATGAAGGGATGGATTCAAAGTTGGATCCATCCCTTTTTATTTATATTAGGTTACTTTATGAAATTAAATAAAAGGAGTAGTTACTGTTAGCAGCAAACCGTGAAAGTTAACTGTTCCTGGTTAATCCCTAGAAGAGTGTGGGCAATTATTAGGGTGACGAATGTTTTTACTACGGAAGTTATTTCTTATGAAGGTAGAAACGGAATAGAACGCACGCTTTATAGATAACATAACAAGGGGGACTGTGATTCTCGCATAATCCCTCTTGCTACGGAATTTAGTTATATAAAATAACGCTCCCGTAATCGGAGGCGTTATTTTACGTATTAAACCTGGCACTTGCCGTCACACATGCAGCTTTTGTCAGTTTTCATAGGGCAGCGACAAATTCCATCAGGGCCAGTACACGGACAACCCTTCGTACAGTCCATTCCCATTGGGCATCATGGAACATCCTTTTCCATGATCAGTCTCCTGGCTGTTTTTTTATTTCATCGCTTTTTTATTTTCCATGATTCCGTCAATCAGACCGTAGTCAACGGCTTCTTGGGCAGTCATGAAATTATCCCGGTCAGTGTCCTGGTTAATCTTTTTAATTGTTTGTCCAGAACTGTTGGCAAGAATTTTATTGATTAGTTTTCTGGTTTTCAGAATATGCTCGGCTGCAATCTGAATTTCGGTTGATTGCCCCTGAGCCCCCCCAAGTGGTTGGTGAATCATAATCTCAGAGTGAGGAAGAGCAAAACGCTTTCCCTTAGTGCCCGCTGTTGCTAAAACAGAAGCCATTGATGCCGCCATTCCCATAACGATTGTTTGGACATCAGCGTTAACAAAGTTCATTGTGTCATAAATGGCTAATCCGGCAGAGACACTTCCGCCTGGTGAGTTAATGTACAGGTAAATATCCTTATTGGAATCCTGAGCATCCAGGAAAAGAAGTTGGGCAATAATTGCGTTTGCCATGTCATCATTAATTTCACCTGAAAGCATGATGATTCGGTCCTTGAGCAACCGAGAGTAAATATCATATGCGCGTTCGCCGCGAGATGATTGTTCAATCACTGTTGGTACTAAGTTCATGTGAACCGCCTCCTATTATATAATTTGCGTAGCTTTTATCAGCACGTTGGTTTAATTCTAATACAAAGGTCAAAAATGGTCAAATAAGTTTCTTTGGTGTGCTGCTTTAAAAATGTAGTTCTATAAAGAATAACAAAAGAGGTTGAGACCAGCATCTCAACCTCAACTTAAATATCAAGTGCGCCACCGGGGAGTCGAACCCCGATTACAAGAACCGGAATCTTGCGTGCGATCCATTACACTAGCGGCGCAGCACGCTTATTATAGTATCGTGATTAGAATTAAATTGCAAGTCTTTTTTTCGAGTTTTTTGAAAGCGCGGGTATGCCCTTAAAAATGTGGGGATTAGCCCTATTAAATAGCAGTTGTGATGGGGGCTTAACTCCTTTAACCCTGAAGAGTTAAATCATGATAAGAGTGAATAAGTGAAGTTGCTTGCAAGCGGGGGGGAGAATTGCTACAATATCATTGTAATTGAGATCGGGTTTCCTGCGGTTTGGATCAAGATAGTGAGAACTATCTGGTGATGAGTCGCCCGGCAAAAATGGAAGCATTTTTGTACGCGGGACTAAAAGTGTTTTTAAAATGGTAGTGCTTCTGTGCTGCTTTTTAAAATAAATTTTATTTCCACAAGGAGGAAATTTTAGTATGACTACTAAAGTTGGTATTAATGGGTTTGGCCGGATCGGTCGGTTAGCATTCCGTCGGATCGCTGCTGTTTCAGATGACCTTGAAGTTGTTGCTATCAACGACTTAACTTCACCATCAATGCTTGCTCGTCTTCTTAAGTACGACACGGCTCATGGTAAGTTTGACGCTGAAATCTCAGCTACGGACAATGCAATCGTTGTAAACGGAAAGGAAATTCCTGTTTACGCCGAAGCAGATGCGACAAACATTCCTTGGGTAAAGAACGATGGTGTTGAACTTGTTCTTGAATCAACTGGTTTCTACACATCACCAGAAAAGGCTTCTTCACACCTGAAGGCTGGTGCTAAGAAGGTTCTTGTTTCAGCTCCTGCTGGCGACATGAAGACGGTTGTTTACGGTGTTAACGACGACATCATCACACCAGATGACGACATCATTTCAGCTGCATCATGCACGACTAACTGTCTTGCACCGATGGCTAAGGCTGTTAACGATGCATTCGGCATCAAGGCTGGTACGATGACGACAGTTCACGCTTACACGGCTACACAGAAGCTTCAGGATGGTCCGGACCGCAAGGCTAACTTCCGGAACGGCCGTGCTGCTGCTCAGAACATCATTCCTCACTCAACTGGTGCTGCTAAGGCTCTTGGGAAGGTTGTTCCTGAACTGGACGGCAAGCTCGATGGTCATGCACTTCGTGTGCCAACAATCACGGGTTCAGTTACAGAATTAGTTTCTGTTCTTAACAAGAAGGTTACGGCTGACGAAGTTAATGCTGCGGTTAAGAAGGCGACGGAAGGTAACGCTTCATTCGGCTGCAACGAAGACGAAATCGTTTCATCAGACGTTATTGGCACGTCATTTGGTTCAGTATTTGACCCAACACAGACGCAGGTTGTTGGCGGCGATGAAGGTCAGGTTGTTAAGACCGTTTCATGGTACGACAACGAATCTGGTTTCACGGCTCAAATGATCCGGACCTTAGAGAAGTTTGCAAGCATGCTTTAATATTTAGCTGAACGCTAATATTTTCTGCTTGGCAGATGATGGCGGGGGGAGGCAAAACTCCTCCTGCTTTTTTAATACATTTTTCTGGAGGGAATAAAATGGCTAAATTAACGATTGACGACTTAGACCTGAAGTCTAAGAAGGTTCTTGTACGGGTTGACTTTAATGTCCCGATTAAAAACGGTGTGATTGGTGATGATAACCGGATGGTTGCTGCTTTACCAACAATCAAGCACATCATTGAACAGGGGGGAAAGGCAATCCTCTTCTCACACCTTGGCCGGGTAAAGACCGAAGAAGATAAGAAGGAACTCACATTACGGCCTGTAGCTGAGCACTTAGCTGAATTATTAAACAAGCCGGTTACGTTTGTTCCTGCAACCCGGGGTGCGCAGCTTGAAGACGCCATTAATAGCATGAATGACGGTGACGTTCTTTTGGTTGAAAACACGCGGTTTGAAGACCTTGACGGCAAGAAGGAATCCGGTAACGACCCAGAATTAGGTAAATACTGGGCATCACTTGGCGATGTTTTTGTTAACGATGCGTTTGGAACGGCTCACCGGAAGCACGCTTCAAACGTCGGAATTTCAGAAGCAATGAAGGCTGCTGGCAAGAAGGCTGCTGCGGGTTACCTGCTCGAAAAGGAAATCAAGTTCTTGGGGAACGCCGTTGACAATCCGGCTCACCCGTTCGTTGCAATCCTTGGTGGGGCAAAGGTTTCTGACAAGATTGGTGTGATCAACCACTTAATCGATAAGGCTGATAAGATTATCGTTGGTGGTGGGATGACGTACACGTTTTACGCTGCTAAGGGGATCAAGATTGGTAAGTCGTTAGTTGAAGAAGACAAGATTGACTTGGCTAAGGAAATTATGGACAAGGCTGGCGACAAGCTGGTACTGCCGGTTGATAATGTCTGCGCAACGGACTTTAAGAATGATGCTCCAAGTAAGATCTTCGAAGGCGATATTGAAGATGGTTACATGGCGTTAGACATCGGGCCGAAGTCAGTTGAACTCTTTAAGAGTGTGCTGAAAGACGCCAAAACGGTTGTTTGGAATGGCCCAATGGGTGTGTTTGAAATGCCGAACTTTGCTAAGGGAACACTTGAAATTGGTAAGTTCCTTGGAACGTTAACGGACGCAACGACGATTGTTGGTGGTGGGGATTCAACCGCTGCTGTTAAGAAACTTGGCGTTGCTGACAAGTTAACACACATCTCAACTGGTGGTGGTGCTTCCCTTGAATACCTTGAAGGAAAGACCTTACCAGGAATCGCAGCAGTTTCTGATAAGTAATTAGGTAATATGCTTTAAAGGAGGTTGAGACAGTTAGTCTCAGCCTTCTTTTGTTGTGTTCTACCAGAGGATTTTATCAGTTCGTGGTATAATTACAGATGTTGTATGGTTGTTCACAACCAACTAAAAATGAAAGGATGATTTTAATGCGGACGCCAATTATCGCGGGTAACTGGAAGTTACACATGAACCCAACGGAGACCGTTGAATTTGTTAAGGCGGTTAAGGACCGGTTGCCACAGAATAGTGAGGTTGAGACCTTAATTTGTGCACCAGCAGTTGACCTGCCAGCACTACTTGACAGTGCTAAGGGTTCCCAGCTCCACGTTGGTGCTGAAAACTGTTACTTTGAGGACGAAGGAGCCTTTACCGGTGAAACGTCACCAAAAGTACTGCATGAGATGGGCGTTGACTACGTTATTATCGGGCATTCCGAACGGCGTGGTTACTTCCATGAAACGGATGAGGACATCAATAAGAAAGCGCATGCCATTTTTAAGAACGGGATGAAGCCAATCATCTGCTGCGGTGAAAGTTTGGAGACGCGGGAAGCAGGGAACGCTGAAAGCTTTGTTAAAGACCAGATTAAGGCGGCCCTGAAAGATTTGACGGCTGACCAGGTTGCTAGCCTGGTAATTGCCTACGAACCAATTTGGGCAATTGGGACTGGTAAGACTGCTACGGCTGATCAAGCGCAGGAAATGTGTGTCGCTATTCGGCAGACGGTTGCTGACTTGTACGATGAAACAGCGGCTGAAAACGTGCGGATTCAGTACGGCGGTTCCGTAAAGCCGGCGAACGTTAAGGAAATCATGGCCAAGAAGGACATCGATGGTGGTCTGATTGGTGGTGCGGCTCTTAAGCCGGACTCATTCTTAGCCTTAGCTCATTACAACGACTAATGTGTTAGCGCGTGAAGGTTTTCATATAACAAGTTGAATATCAGTTCCGAACGGACTAAAATAACGGTGAGGACAGTATTCTCAAGTTAACAACATCAAAGGAGAGAAATATCTATGTCTGCAATTACAGAAATTTACGCTCGTGAAGTTTTAGACTCACGGGGTAACCCAACTGTTGAAGCTGAAGTTTACACCGAGGCAGGTGCTTTTGGCCGGGGGATTGTTCCTTCAGGTGCTTCAACGGGTGAACACGAAGCCGTTGAATTGCGGGACGGCGACAAGTCACGTTACATGGGTAAAGGAGTTACCAAGGCCGTTGATAACGTAAACAACGTGATCGCTAAGGAAATCGTTGGTTACGAAGTTACGGATCAGGTTGCCATTGATAAGGCAATGATTGCTTTAGACGGGACGCCAAACAAGGGTAAGCTTGGTGCCAACGCCATCTTAGCCGTTTCGATTGCCTGTGCACGGGCTGCTGCAGATGAACTTGAAATTCCGCTTTACAATTACCTTGGCGGGTTTAATGCTCACGTAATGCCAACACCAATGATGAACGTTATCAATGGTGGGGCACACTCAACAAACAAGGTTGACTTCCAGGAATTCATGATTATGCCTGTTGGGGCTAAGTCAATGAAAGAAGCTGTTCGGATGGGTTCAGAAACGTTCCATCACCTGCAGGCACTCCTGAAGGCTGACGGCAAGTCAACGGCCGTTGGTGACGAAGGTGGTTTCGCTCCTGACTTTGCTAACAACGAAGAGCCGTTAGAATACCTTGTTCGAGCCATCAGTGATGCTGGTTACAAGCCAGGCAAGGACGTTGCCATTGCTATGGACGTAGCTGCTTCTGAACTGTGGGATGACGACAAGAAGAAATACACGCTTCGTTGGTCAACCGGTGAAGAATTCTCAACACCAGAATTCGTTAAGTACATCGAAAGCTTAATCAGCAAGTACCCGATTGTATCAGTTGAAGACCCGATTGATGAAAACAACTGGGATGACTGGGCTGAAATTACTAAGGAACTTGGTAAGAAGGTTCAGCTTGTTGGTGATGACTTCTTCGTTACAAATACGGAATACTTGAAGAAGGGAATTAAGATGGGGTGCGCAAACTCAATCTTAATCAAGGTTAACCAGATTGGTACCTTGACTGAAACGGTAGAGGCTATCGAGATGGCTAAGGAAGCCGGCTACACGGCCGTTGTTTCTCACCGTTCAGGTGAAACTGAAGACACGACAATCGCTGATTTGGTTGTTGCTATGAACGCCGGGCAGATTAAGACTGGTTCAATGAGCCGGACGGACCGGATCGCTAAGTACAACCAGTTAATGCGGATTGAAGACCAGCTTACAAGTAACGTTGCAGAATACAAGGGGATTCACTCATTCTACAACCTAAGTGAGCAGGCCCGTGAAGACATCATGAACAAGTAAATTTCCGGTATTGACTAGGAAAAGTTGCTTGCAATAAAATGAAAACAAGGGATTGATTAGATCGGTCCCTTGTTTTTGTCTACATATTTTATGGTAAGAGGGGTGAAAACGGTGGATAGTTCGGAGGAACACCGTTTCTTTGACACAACGCGGTTTACGTTTATTTTACGGGGTATTCTTGTTGGACTTTTATCAGGCTTAGTTGTTAGTGTTTTCCGTTTATTATGTGAACGGGGATTACAACTAATGACGTGGGTGTATGGATTGATGCACCATCATTTATGGTTATTAATCCCGGTTATTTTAGGGGCATTGGTAGTTACCTTAATTAACGGGTGGTTGATTACGGCAGAACCGAATATTAAGGGGTCGGGGATTCCACAGGTTGAAGGTCAGTTATCAGGTGACCTTGAAATGAACTGGTGGTCCGTTTTATGGCGGAAATGGATTGGTGGGATTTTAGGAATTTCGTACGGCCTGTTTCTTGGCCGGGAAGGCCCGTCAATTCAGCTAGGAGCGACTGTCGGGCAAGGAATTGCTGATGGAATGAAAAAAAGGGGGGCTGGCCGACGGGTATTAATCGCTGGTGGCGCGGCTGCTGGACTTTCCGCGGCCTTTAACGCCCCGATTGCTTCAACGTTATTTGTGCTTGAAGAGGTGTACCATAACTTTTCACCGTTGGTATGGACAACTGCGCTGGCAGCAGCGGTTTCCTCGAACTTTGTTTCAATGGAATTCTTTGGGTTGACGCCGGTGCTTAACATTCATTACGGACATTCGTTTCCGCTTCGGTACTACGCGTACTTAGTGGTAATGGGAGTTATTCTGGGCTTATTGGGATACTTATACCAATACATGACCCTTAACGGGGAAAGGGTCTATGCTAAGTTAAAGTTTTTACCCCGGAAATACGATGTGCTAATTCCATTATTGATGGTCATTGTAATTGGTTATTTTTACCCGCATCTCTTGGGAGGGGGACACGGACTGATTAGGTCCCTTGGAACCACTACCCCAACCCTGTTAGTTTTACTTGCAATCTTCATTATACGACTTCTTTTTTCGACAATTTCGTACTGTTCAGGAACACCAGGAGGGATCTTTCTCCCAATTCTTGCATTAGGGGCTGTCTTGGGGGCGCTTTACGGTGAAACGTTAGTTCACCTGCACCTAATGCCAATGTATTTGGTTGCAAACTGTGTTATCTATGCGATGGCCGGTTATTTTGCTTGTATCGGGAAAGCACCGTTTACTGCCATTCTTTTGATTACAGAAATGGTGGGGTCCCTTCGACACCTAATGCCCCTTGCGGTGGTTTCTTTAACAGCGTACACTGTCGTGGATATTCTTCGGGGCCAACCGATTTATGAAGCGATGCTTGCCAATTTACGACACTTCCCGCAGAATGCAATTTCTGAAACAACACAGGAGGATGAAGTGGAAGTCCCAGTTTTTGCTGGATCGAACCTGCAGGATAAGCAGGTTCGGGATATTCCGTGGCCTAAAGACTGTCTATTGGCTGCAATTCGGCGGGGTGAAAAGGAACGTATCCCGCATGGCGACACGGTTATCCGGAGTGGTGATACGCTGATTGTGGTTACGCCACACGAAAATCGGGCATGGCTTAGAAATCGGTTACACCAGTATGCGGTCGGCCGAAACGATAAGGAAAGCCCAATTAAGCCGCCAGCTTCCCGGGCTGGAAAAGACTAAGGGTTTATGGTAAATTAGACGTGGTGTAATTTAGATGGGTAAAGGAGGAGCGCATTTGTATAACGTACTACTCACAGCGCTGATTGTTGTTTCAGTGTTGATTATCATTGCGGTGATGATGCAGCCCGCTAAGGAAGATAACGCGTCAACCGCCCTTAGTGGGGGGGCTGGTGATCTGTTTAGTAAGCAGAAGCCCCGCGGATTTGAGGCTTTCATGCAACGGGTTACAGCAATTTTAGGGATTATCTTCTTTGGCCTTGCGCTTGGGTTGGTTTTCCTATCATCACATTAGTAACTGATTAACGTGGTGGACACGATTCATTTGATGGAAGAAAGAATGGTTGTGGAGCCATTACTATCCGTAACGCGGGAGCCATGACGCTGGTCTTGGCTCCCGTTTTATGTAAAACCATAAGTAAACGGGGAAGACAGATGGAAAAAGAGATATTAAAAGACAAATTAATGCAACGGTTTAAGAACGAACCAACCCGGGCGTTTACGGTTCAGAAGTTGGCAAGCGCCTTGCACATGGCCGGTGGTGGACAGTTTAAGTTTATTGTCCAGGCCTTAACGGACTTAGAGCATGAAGGGAAGATTACGCTCAAGGATGACCATTTTAAGCTGGCGGTTCAAGCGGGAAACCAACCAGAAGAAGTTGGGGTGTTCCATGCGAATGATCGGGGATTTGGGTTTGTTACGGTTGATCCGGAGAAGGATGACTACTTTATCGGACCGACCAACACCATGTCTGCCCTTAATGGTGATGAGGTGGCCGTGCAAATGATTAATCCGGGAGACCCTGCGAGTGGTCGGCGTCCTGAGGGAAAGGTGACCCGGATTGTTACCCGGGTGCTAAACCGGGCAGTGGGCGAATTTTTGCTGCCTGATGGGGATGAGCATTACCCGGACGGAGTTATTGGGACGCTGCACTTACGGGATAAAAAGTTAGCGAGTTATCGGTTTTTGGTGATGAATACCGGCTTAAAGCCTAAACCGCATGAATTAGTCATTGCAACAATTTCAGCATACCCGGATGAGCACATTCCAGGGGTGCTTGAAGGGGCCGTTACTAAGGTTTTAGGGAACGTTAACGATCCGGGAATGGACATTACGCAGATTGTGTACGAGCATGAAATTCCGCATGAATTTCCGGATGATGTGAAGGAACAGGTAACGCACATCCCGGATCACGTTACGGCCGCCGAAAAAGAAGGACGGGTTGACTTGACTGCCCAGCCGCTTGTCACAATTGATAGTATTGAATCTAAAGACCTTGATGATGCCGTCAACGTATGGAAATTGGATAACGGGAATTATCACTTGGGGGTGCATATTGCCGACGTTTCACATTACGTGACGCCAGGAACGCCCCTGGATAAGGAAGCTTTCAAACGCGGAACGTCGGTTTATTTGACGGACCGGGTGATTCCGATGCTGCCGCGGGAGCTCTCAAACGGTATTTGCTCGTTAAACCCGCATGTTGAACGGCTTGCGATGACTTGCGAGATGGAAATTAACCCTCAAGGCGAAGTGGTTAACCATAAGATTTTTCCGAGCGTCATTCGCTCAACGGAGCGAATGACGTACGTGGCGATTAATAAGATTTTGGAAGCCGATGATGATGCTACGAAGGAACGGTATCACGATTTGATCCCGATGTTCCGCGATATGGCTGAACTCCACAAGATTCTCCTACGGATGCGGCATAAGCGGGGCGCAATCGAATTTGATGATAACGAAGCCAAGGTAATTCTGGATGATCAGGGCCATCCGGTTAAGATTGAACTCCGGGAGCGGGGGACCAGTGAGCGCATGGTGGAATCTTTTATGTTGGCTGCTAATGAAACGGTGGCTAAGCATTACCACGACCTAAACGTTCCGTTTGTTTACCGGATTCATGAAAACCCGGATCAAGAAAAGGTGGATGCGTTTCTTGAACTCCTTCAAAGTTTTGGGATTCATGTAAAGGGACGACACGGTCATCTCAAACCAAAGGATTTCCAAGGGGTGCTCAAGCAGGTTGCCGGGAACCCGGAAGAAGCAACCGTTTCAACGATGATGTTGCGGGCAATGCAACAGGCGAAGTATGCTCCGTCACCGGCAGGCCACTTTGGCTTGGCTGCCAAGGACTATACGCACTTCACGTCGCCAATCCGGCGGTATCCGGACCTCATGGTGCACCGCTTGATTCGGTGGTATAAGAAAAACGGTACGGGAGAAGAAGCCCAAGCAAAGTATCGGGGTCAGCTTGATGAGATTACGGCTCATAGTTCAGAAACGGAGCGGCGGGCAGTGGACACCGAACGGGATTCCGATGCGTTGAAGAAGGCTGAGTACATGAAAGAGCACGTCGGGGAAGTGTTCGATGCCGTTGTCAGTTCGGTAACAAAGTTTGGGATGTTTATTGCCCTTCCGAATACCGTTGAAGGGTTAATTCATATCAGTGAACTGAAAGATGATTACTACGAGTTTGTTGAAAAGGCGCTAGCCTTGGTTGGGCGGCGCAAGAAACGCACCTTCCGGATTGGGCAAGAAGTTCGCGTTAAATTAATCAACGTTAACGTTGAGCAACAGGAAGTCGATTTTGCGCTGGTTGATGCACCAGGAGCACCTAAAACCGATTTATTAGAGAAGTATCATGTTGCTGATACACGGCGGCCACGGGGATCGCGAGGAAGCGGGAATGGATTTCATCGGGATAATCGCCATGGTGGTGGCCGGCAAAGCGGCGCCCACAATTATCACGGGAACCGGGAAAACGGTCACAATCAGGGATATCACCGACGGAATAGTCGGGAGCACGGTCACAGGCATTAATTAAAGTTGGATGAAAGAGGGAGGCGATTGAATGGCAAAAACACAGCACCATGAAAAAACATTGGCACAGAATAAAAAGGCGCGGCATGATTACCAAATTGTTTCGACCATTGAGGCGGGGATTGCCTTAACGGGAACGGAAATTAAGTCAGTGCGGGCAAGCCGGGTGACTTTAAAGGATGGGTTTGCTCAGGTCCGGAATGGTGAGGTGTGGCTAATGAACGTTCACATCGCCCAGTACGCCCAAGGGAACCGCTTTAATCACGACGAACTGCGGAACCGGAAACTTCTTTTGCATAAGAAGGAAATTGCTCGGTTAGCCGGGGAAACGCAGCGCAAGGGGATTACACTTGTCCCACTTAAAATGTACTTGAAGCACGGGTTTGCGAAGGTTTTGTTGGGGATTGCTGAGGGAAAGCACGAGTACGACAAACGGCAAACGCTCAAGAAGCGGGACCAGGAGCGTGAGATCAGAAGGGCGCTGAAGAGATAAGGGCGAAACTTCTAGGATAAAGAAATAGCGTAGCTCATTTTATTTGTGAGCTACGCTATTCTTAGCTCATGGGTGGCTAATGGCACTAAGATGAGCTATGGATTAAAAATTCCGTTCTTTTTTGGCGTTAATATTGAACGCAGGTTCCGTACTCGTCGGCGCCATTCCTTTTGGAGGGTAGGGTTTTGCTTGGCCTTACGCATTTCCTGGTGGGCGTGCCGAACGGCGTTTTTATTCTTGTCAGTAGTCTTTAACTCCGGTGCATCAGAATCATAATCACCAATCGTTGTTTTATCACCGTTCTTTGTCCACAGGCTCGTCGACCGGTTTCCCAGTTTGTTTTGGATCTTCGTAATCTGGGCGAAATCCCCCTTGTAGATGTAATTTTGGGGGTTAACCGGAGTAAACCCTTGCGGGACATAGAACCGCAGTAGGTTTTTGTTATTCAACGAATCAGAGAGGGTTAATTCTTCGTTAACTCGGCGTTTATCTCGTTTTAGTTGCTGGGCAACCTTTGCGGACGGGTGAGTTACAACGCGGCCGTTGCTGTTCTGGTATACGGTGCTTCCAACCACCGTGTATTTCGGGGTAATGAAGTTCCCGTTACGGAAAGCAATAACTTGACTATGTTGGGGTGAGAACAGGTCAGTTCCAAACATTAAGAACGGCTTGGCGTTAATTCCTAACAGATGAAGAAGCGTTGGTAGAACGTCAATTTCTCCGCCATACTGATGTTGTATTCCGCCGTTGGTTTGCCCCGGAATGTGAATCATGAACGGTACCCGTTGCATCTGAGCGTTATTAAAGTTGTTCCACGTTGACGATGATTTACCGAGAAGTGGGGCAAGTTTAATGTTCCGGGTATTTGAAATGCCGTAGTGATCGCCATACAGGATAATGACCGAATTGTCATACAGTCCTGACTTGTGTAAGTACTGGAAGAACTGCTGAACGGACTGGTCCAGGTAGTGGGCCGTCACAAAGTAGTTGTTGATTGACTGGTCGTCCGTATTGGCTGCCGGGAATGACTGATTCTGCTTATCCAAACTGTACGGGAAGTGGTTGGAAACCGTAATGTACTTCACGTAAAATGGTTGTTGGAGCCGTTCAAGGTACTTGATTGAGTCGTGGAACAGGAGTTTATCCTTTAATCCGTACTCCGTTAGGTTATTTGCACTGGTATTGAAATACCGTGCCGAGAAGAAGTAGTCGTACCCGAAATTCTTGTACGTATTATTTCGGTTCCAAAACGACGCGTGGTTGCCGTGGAAAACTGCTGAAGTGTACCCCTCATCCTGTTGAAGGATGGCTGGAGCCGCTTCAAAGGTGTTTGAGGTTCCCAGTGTTGAGAAGAGGGATCCCTGTGGTAACCCAAACGTTCCCGTTTCAAGCATTGTTTCGGCATCGGAGGTTTTTCCCTGTCCGACCTGGTTAAAGAAGTTATCGAAGCTGTAAAAATCTTTTCCGTTATATAAACTATTCAGGAACGGTGTAACTTCCTTCCCGTCAAGCTTATAGTTAATAAGAAACTGCTGAAAACTTTCCAGGTGGATGATAATTACGTTCTTTTCCTTAGCAACGCCAAACATCTTTGGGTCAGGTTTTGCATAGTGGGATTGCGTGTAATTAATTACCTTATTCAAGTCTTCGCTATCGGCGCTTTTTCTGACCGAAGAATTTTTGGCTGTTTTCAAGGCATTATATACAGTAAACGTATCAAGTCCCAGATAACGAACGAGGTACTCACGGTCAAATGTCCGGGTCAATAACTGGGGACGACTAATCTCTCCAAGAGTAATGTTAAAGAGGAGTAAAAACAGGGCAGTGGAAGTCAGCGCAAATGCTTGACGACGCTGGACCGGCCGCTTGTCGAGTTTAATAATCCTAGTAATCAACAGCAAGAAAAGGATTAGAACGTCTGCCACCACAACAATGTCCTGAGGCTTAAGGAGCGCAATGGAACTAGTACTTAGGCCTTCAGATACTGAAGAGTATCCGAGAATGACATTAATTGTCATAAAGTCAGTAAATTCCCGGTAGTAAATTACGTTAAACAGCAAAAGCGCTGTATTTGCAACGTAGATGATCATCATTAACCCGTAGGCCGGAAGGGGCCGCTTAATGTATAGCGCAATTCCAAGAAGAAGAATTGTTGTCGCAACCGGGCTAAAGAACATCACGGCGTGTTCATAGAAACCATGGGCTCCGAGTCGAAAGTCAACGAGATAGACAAAGATCGTTTTAAGCCAGAAAAGAACGGTTAACAAGGCAAAGAAACCCCACCGAGTGTTGATGAAGTTTCGAAATTTCTTAAATATCACGGTTGCAACCGTCCCTTCATTTTGATTATTCAATTTTACAGTTTCTGATTTTAACGCCGAAGGTCAGGAAACGCAATTTTTCGCTGGTGAATTTACGGAAACGTAATTCGGGTACGTGCCGAATAATGGTTTGTCCCGAATAATAATGATTGAACGTCCGCGTGGTAAGCGTTTATAAGCAATAATCATAATTTATCTGTTTTTCGGGTTATTTTGGGGCAGGGTTGGTGTATAATAGAAAGCGTAAACAAAGGAATAAAGGAGCGGATTGCGCATGGCACACATTAAGTTTGATATGTCCAACCTGACAAAGTTTGTTAACGACTATGAGCTTGATCAAATGCAACCAATGGTCACGGCTGCTGACAAGGAACTCCGGGATGGGACTGGAGCTGGAAATGACTTTCGGGGCTGGTTAGACCTACCAGTTGATTATGATAAAGATGAGTTCGCTCGAATTAAGGCAGCTGCAAAGAAAATCATGAGCGATTCTGAGGTATTAATTGTTCTTGGGATCGGGGGTTCATACCTGGGTGCTCGGGCAGCTATTGAGTTCTTAAACCACAACTTCTTTAACTTGTTGGGCGCTGATCAGCGGAAAGCACCGCAGATCTTCTTTGCGGGTGATTCACTGTCATCATCATACCTGCACGATCTGCTTGACATTATTGGCGACCGCGACTTTTCAGTGAACGTCATTTCAAAGTCCGGGACGACGTTGGAACCAGCAATGGCTTTCCGAATTTTCAAGCAGAAGTTAGAGGAGAAGTACGGAAAGGAAGGCGCCCGTGAACGGATTTACGCTACGACGGACCGGGCAAAGGGTGCTTTAAAGACGTTAGCTGATGATGAAGGTTATGAGAAATTTGTTGTACCAGATGACATTGGTGGTCGGTTCTCGGTTCTGACGGCGGTTGGTTTGTTACCAATTGCTGCTTCTGGGGTTGATATTGATCAATTGATGAAGGGGGCTGCTGATGCGCGGGATGCGTACGCGGATGCTAACCTAAAGAAGAACGAAGCATACCAGTATGCCGCAATGCGGAACATTCTTTTCCGGAAGGGTTATGACATCGAACTCTTGGAAAACTACGAACCATCACTCGTTTACTTCGGTGAATGGTGGAAGCAGTTAATGGGTGAATCAGAAGGTAAGGACGGCAAGGGAATTTACCCGTCATCAGCTAACTTTACGACGGATCTCCACTCCCTTGGCCAGTACATCCAGGAAGGACGGCGTGCTTTAATGGAGACGGTGATCAACGTTGAGAACCCGAACCATGACATTGACGTTCCAATGGATGACCGGAACCTTGATGGGCTGAATTACCTGAAGGGGAAGACGATGGACCACGCTAACAAGAAGGCTTGCCAGGGGGTTGTTTTGGCTCACACTGACGGGGGAGTTCCGGAAATGATTGTTAACATTCCGGATCAGAGTGAATATACGCTGGGTTACCTGATCTACTTCTTCGAAATTGCCGTGGCAATCTCCGGTTACTTAAACGGGGTTAACCCATTCAACCAGCCAGGGGTTGAAGCTTACAAGCAGAATATGTTTGCTCTGCTCGGACGTCCGGGTTACGAAGAAAAGACGGCGGAACTGGACAAGCGGTTAAATTAACGGTACAAGGTCGTTAAGAAACCTGGAGTACTAGGCAAGCGCGCGTAAGGTCCAGTTTTAGACTAGGTTAATAAAATGAAGGGTTGTGACATGGAGCGCAACCCTTTTTTGTGACAATATGGTTTGAAATCAGGGATGATTTTTCGCTAAAATGGAGGGTGAATTGAGGTGGAGGGAATGTTATCCGCAACTGTTCGCCGTTTGTTAACGGCCCAAGAAAATAAATTCATGATCCCAGCTGATGTTGTTGCTAACGTGCAAGAGAACAATAACCTTGAGCATGCGTTACTGGTCCTGACAAAGATTGGGTACGCGAAAATCCCGGTATTAGATAGTGATGGCCGGTTTAAGGGATTGCTGTCCTTGCCGATGATTACGAATCAGATGCTGGGGTTAGACGGAATTGATACTACGGTTCTAGGAACAATGACCGTGCGGGACGTAATGGAGCGGAATGTAGCAACAATTAAGGTACCGTATGATGTTGAGGAAGTCTTACGGTTATTGATTGATCGGAATTTTTTGGTTGTCGTTGATGAGAAAAATTATTTTACGGGGATTGTTACTCGGCGTGAGGTAATGAAAAGCGTTAATTATATGGTTCATGCATTAGGAGAGCAGTATTCGCTTACGCTTAAGAAAAAATAAGAAATGCCGGGTTCTAAAACGAAAAAACGAGCGTGGTGGAAGTAGGTACCAGGGAATCAGATTGATTCGATGGTTTACAGACTTGCGCCACGCTTGTTTAGTTATTATTTGATGCCCCACCACGTAAGGGTAAAAGATTAGTAAGAGACGGGGGCTGTGCGGATATCAAAGCCCGCTTTTCGGAGGGCGATGATGTATTTTTCAAAGAATTGGCGTTGAATTTTTCCCTGAGCACCGTTCCGTGTTTTAATTTGAACCTGAATGGCAATGGCGCCGTTTCCCATATCAACCGTTCCGTTTAAGATGGGTTTTTGCCCAGCAATGATATCCGGGTACTGGGTTAGGTCGAGGTCGGCGTTGATTGCGGAGATAATTCGTTCCATCTTCGCAATATCCTGTTGTGGGTTAATGTATACGTTAATAAGGGCGAGCATATTATTCCGTGACATGTTGTTTACGATAGAGATGTTCCGGTTAGGAATAAAAGAAAGGGTACCGTCACTTGCTTGAATTTGCGTGGTTCGAAGCCCTACCGCTTTTACTTTACCGGTAATGGCGCCGATCTTAACGGTATCGCCGACCGCATATTGTTGTTCAATGAGGATGAAAAGGCCGGTAATGATGTCAGAAACCAACCCCTTAGCCCCAAGTCCAAGGGCAACGCTGACGATTCCAGCTCCAGCAATTAGGGTGCCCACCGGGATTCCTAGAACAGAAAGAATGGCGTATACGTAAAAGAACAGGATGACGTAGTGAAAAATATTTTGCAATAGGGTTTCAAGCGTTTTTAGTCGGCCCTGTGCTCGTAGCCGTTCAGCTGCTTCCTCAGGGGCTTCTTCGATCTTAGGAGCCGGTTTTTTAGCTGTGCGGGCGCGGCTAAAGGAATGTCCAATAATGCGCTTCCCAACGGAATTAACAATCAGAAAGAAGAGCGTGAGTAAAATAAGTGAAGCTACCAAAATAATGGCGTGGCCAATGATTTTATTCCAGTTAATACTCTGGATAAAATTAGTAAAGATGTTGGTTTGGTGGTGAACTTGCCGGTCAACTGTCTTTGTTACGGTTGTTGTTAGTAATAGGTTATTCCACTTCATTTAGATAGTCCTTTCATAATTCTTTCACGGGTAATCATACCAGTTTTATTAGGGAAGGGCGACAATTAAGCAGAATTGCAGTTTGGGGGAATAAATGATAGCCTAAGGGTGAATAAAAAGGATGGAGGAGAAGGCGATGGTATTAACCTTTGGCCAGTTAGCTGGTTTAATTGCAGCACTTGCATTTGTTGTTTTAGTAGTATTTATGTGTTTGGTGCTACATAAGCTTGGAAAAACGATTAACCAGTTATCAGCCACGCTTACAGACGTTACACACGAGGCGACGACTTTATCAGCCGATGCTGACCGGATTCTAAAAAAGACTGATGATTTAATGGCCGACATTAATGCCAAATCCCAAAAACTTGAACCGCTAGTTGATACGGCGGTGGCTTTAAGTAAGAGTGTTGATGATTTAAACACAGCAAGCCGGAAGATGGTGCACCATGTTGCGAGTGCCCGGGAAGAGGGGAGTAAGCTTAACTCAGCAGTTAAGCTTGGCAAAACTGTTTATAACGTCTACAGCGCAGTTGATCGGCACCGGCAGAAGAAGGCAGTAAAGGAGCAGTCAAAGAAGAAGTAGGAGGTTTTTAAAATGAGCAAAAAATTAGCGTTTGGTTTGGGAATAGTATCAGCGGCAGCGTACGTGGTGGTTAAGAATATGACCCCTGCTGAAAAGCAGATGGTGCGAGCACGGATTACGCAGGCAGCTACCAGTGTGAAGGAGACAGCTTTAAAATATGACCGGTACTTGCACGAATACCTAGCATCAGCTGAGTATCAGCATCAGCGACAGAATTGGGAAGCCCAACTTGTAAGGGCAAAGCAGACTGTTCGGATGGCTGCGACAACAATTCAGGAGCGGGTTGCTGCGGGAAAGCAGCCGGAAACAACTCCAGCGATTGCCCGGGAAGACTTATCTGAATCAACAACATCGTCGGACAGTGATGATCAACTGCAGGACGATATTATTTTAAAGACTATGCCGGCTAAGGAGGGGCAGCCAACTGAAACCTTCTATCCGAATGGTGAAGCTGCTGACTAATTTATGAAGAATAAAAGGGGTTGGAACCATAATGTTCCAACTCCTTTTACTATACCCATTTGCTCCATGCTAGGTGACGAAGCGATAAGGAGCACGAAGTTTGTATTGTTACCGTAGTGGAATGGTTTGTAATTCCTTTGGTGTATGAGTGAACGGAGCACACCCATCAGTTGTAATGTGAACGCAGTCTTCAATGCGAACGCCAGCATCTCCTGGAATGTAGATTCCTGGTTCAATTGAAAAACACATCCCCGGTTCGAGGACCATGTCGTTGCCAGCCATGATTGACGGAAATTCGTGCTCGCTCTGGCCCATTCCGTGGCCAAGCCGGTGAATGAAGTACTCGCCATAACCAGCTTTTTCAATAACCTGCCGCCCAATGTGGTCCAATTCAGCAGCCGTTATCCCGGGTTTAGCAGCGTCTTGAGCAGTAAGCTGGGCTTCAAGGCATACCTGGTAAATTTCTTTTAGATGATCATTAACCGGGCCGTACGCAACGGTTCGGGATGCATCGGAGATGTAGTCATCGCTGATAACGCCAAGGTCGAAAAGGCACAAACTATTCGGTTGAATAAGTTCTTTTTTAGGAGCACCGTGCGGATCAGCAGCGTTTGCGCCGCTTTGGATAATCGTATCAAAGCTCATTTGCATAATACCTTGTTTTTTGAGTTTGTACTCAATCTCAGCTGCAACGTCCTGCTCTGTGCGATTATTCGCCAGGGCCGCAAAGCCAATCTCAAACGCCTTATCAGCCCATTTGCCGGCGCACTCAAGTTTTGCGATTTCTTCTGGTGTTTTGTATAGGCGTTCGTGTTCAATTACTGGGGTTAAATCGGCCGCGACCGTCATTGTCGGGAAGTGGTCCTTGAGGGTTGCAAAGCGCGATAACGTTAAGTTGTTTTTTTGGACGGCCCACTTAGCTAGATGAGAGGTGCACTGGTTTAGGTGTTTAGTAATAAGTGCGAAGGCATCCTCGTGGTCTAAATACCCGTAAACAGGGAAACGCCATCCCGTTTCCTTAATTGCTTCCACCTCTAGTGCCGGGGCAAAGATAAATGGTTCGTGATCCGGGAAGATGAAGAGGGCAAGAACCCGTTCAATTGGATCACTGCCAAACCCTGTAAGGTACTTAATATCCGGAAATGCGCTGACGTATGCAACGTCTAGTTGGTTTTTTGCTAACCATTGTTGAATTGCTTTAATGTGTGTCATGCAACCACTCCTTTTTATTGATTGATTTTAGTATAGCATGTTAAAGGGCTACCAAAATGAAATGAAAAGGATGAAAATAAAACGTTTGCATTTCACGAGCGAAACTGATAGATTAAAATACGTTAGGATGAAAGCAATTGAAAATTGACGGAGAGTAGTCCCAGAATCCAAATTACTTAATTAATGAAAGGAGCTTGTTTTTATGGAAAAACAAACCGTTACGATTTACGATGTCGCCCGCGAAGCAAGTGTTTCAATGGCAACGGTCTCCCGGGTAGTTAACGGGAACCCTAACGTTAAGCCATCAACCCGGAAACGGGTCTTAGACGTAATTGATAAGCTTGACTACCGGCCAAACGCCGTTGCCCGGGGCTTAGCAAGTAAGCGAACAACAACTGTTGGGGTAATTATCCCCGATGTTGCGAACGTTTATTTTGCGTCGCTTGCCCGTGGAATTGACGATGTAGCAACGATGTACAAGTACAACATTATTTTGGCTAATTCGGACGGGGGTGCCGAGAAGGAAATTCAGGTGTTTAATACCCTTCTTGCTAAACAGGTAGATGGAATTATCTTTATGGGAAACAACATTACTCCGGAATTACGGAGTCAGTTTGACCGGAGTAAAACGCCCGTTGTCATTGCCGGTTCGGTCGATGCCGATAACGCAATTGAAAGTGTCCACGTTGACTTTAAGGCGGCGTTTGCAGAAATTACAACAAACCTAATTAGCCGGGGGAACAAGCGGATAGCTCTGGTAACAGGGGCGGCGGACCAGCCGATTAATAAGGATTACCGGTTGCCAGGGTACAAGCAAGCTCTTGCGGCAAACGGTATTGAGTTTGATCCGGAACTAGTTTTTGAAACAACGAACAGCTATGAAGCGGGAGAAAAGTTGTGGCCGGCCTTAGCAGCGGCTCACGTAACGGCGGCTATTGTTGGTGATGATGAACTTGCTGCAGGTGTCCTGAATGGAGCCCGTGATGCTGGGGTATTGGTTCCTGATGAATTTGAATTGGTTACGGGCCAGGATACGAAATTGACGCAGATTGTCCGCCCAAGAATGTCATCATTAACGCAACCCCTTTACGATATTGGGGCCGTTTCAATGCGGTTGTTAACCAAAATGATGAATGATGAGGAAGTTGAGGATAAGACCGTTTTACTTCCGTTTGGATATGTTAAACGAGATACGACAAAGTAGTGGCGATATTGCGGATTTAGTCTGTTTTTGTTAGAATTAAAGTCGGCTTTGTGCTAATGATACTATTCGGAAAGAGGTTTTAGTCATGTCAGGACATTCAAAATGGCATAACATTCAGGGGCGGAAAAATGCCCAGGATGCTAAGCGTGGAAAGATTTTCCAGAAAATTACTCGTGAAATTTATGTTGCCGCTAAGGCTGGTGGTCCTGACCCAGATTCAAACCCACAGCTGCGGATGATTATTGACAAGGCCCGGGCAGCTAACATGCCGAAGGACAACATTAAGCGAGCAATTGATAAGTCAACGGGTGCCGGCGGCGAGAACTACGAGGAAATCACCTACGAAGGGTACGGTCCGGCAGGGGTTGCTATCCTTGTTCATGCGTTGACTGATAATCGTAATCGGACTGCTTCTGCCGTTCGGGCGGATTTTAACCGGAACGGGGGGAACCTTGGTGAAAGTGGGTCCGTTAGTTTTATGTTTGACCGAAAAGGTTACATTGCCATTGCCCGGGAAGACCTTGATGTTGATGAAGATACCATGTTTGAAGATGTGATCGATGCGGGGGCAGAAGACCTCCAGACGTCTGATGATGTTTTTGAAGTTTACACTGATCCTAAGGCGTTCCCTGACGTGCGGGATGCCCTGCAAAAGAAGTATGATCTTGCAACGGCCGAGATTACAATGGTGCCACAAAATACGGTCGCCGTTCCGGCCGAAAAGGTTGAACAGGTCCAGCGGTTAATTGATCGGCTGGAGGATGAGGACGATGTTTCTGATGTTTACACGTCCGCTGAATTCCCGGATGAGGATTAGGTTGAATTAAGGGGGCACCGTAGGTTTCCTACGGTGCCCCCTTATACTAAATTGGTGCAGAGCTAAAAAATAATTGCGAAAGTTACGTGGGAGTGTGCGAACACTCCTACTTTTTTTCTTAGTTATATGGTGAGGGGGGTGAACAGAATAAAGATGAATATTGACAGGATTATTCAAGCGGCGTTACGGCAGCGGGCGACTGATGTCTACTTAACGCCGGTTGGGAACGAATATGGTCTCCGGTTTAATGTGTGCGGAAGAATCGTGGAAAATCAATCAATCGGGGCGGATGAAGCACGGCGGATGATTAACCTGTTAAAATATCGGGCGAACATGGCACTTGGCGAACGCCGGCGTCCCCAATTGGGGGCGTTAACGATACGAATTGATGATGTTCCGGTTTTTTGTCGGTTATCAACAGTTGGTGATTTTCGTGACCGGGAAACATTGGTAATTCGGATAATAACCCGGCTTCGCGGAGCGCTTGAAAGTCGTTATTTCTTGCCATCCCAGTTAACCCGTATTCGGCATGCGTGTCGGCAACGGGGATTGGTACTATTCACGGGCCCGATGGGAGCAGGAAAAACAAGTGCGATGTATGATTTTGCCCGTGAGTTTGCTACCCGCCAGGTCTTTTGTATCGAGGATCCGGTTGAAATTTATGAACCTCGGTTTGTTCAGGTCCAGGTAAATGAAGCAGCAGGGATGACGTATGCGCAGCTTCTGAAACTTGCTTTGCGACACCATCCGGAAGTTTTTATTATTGGAGAGATTCGTGATGAGGAAACTGCGCAGGTGGCACTTAATGCGGCGTTAAGCGGTCATTTAGTGCTTAGTACACTTCATGTTCGATCAGCAGCAGGGACCCCTGCAAGGTTACGAAACCTGGGATTACGGGATGCGGATATTACACTTGCCTTGCGGTTGGCGTGTTATCAGCGGTTAATTCCCACAACCACGCACGATTTAAAAGTTCTTTTTGACTTTTACGATGGTTCAGATGGAAGGGGGTATCAGGAAGATGATTCGGTTAAGTGGCAGTCTGAACTTGCACGCTGTGTTGCAAAGAAATTGGTTTCACCGGCAGTGGCGGCTGAATTCCGCTACGGGTAAACATTGGACTCTTAAACAGCAAGGCCGATTTTTTACGGTAATTAATGATTTTTTGCAGGAAGGTTTCACCTTGCGCCAGGCCCTGGGAGGAGTTCGTCAGGTAATGCCCCGGTTGGCATCGGATATTAATAGGGTTGAACGCCAGTTAGATGCCGGGGACTCTTTTAGTACAGCCATTCGACCACAAATTGGGATTGCGCCGTACCTGCACTTGGCTTTGGCTGAAGACCACGGGTGTTTGAAAGTTACGGTTACCGTTCTTGCAAGGGATTCAAGAGCAAATATTATAAATAATTATGGGAAACGGGTTTACCAAGAATAGCGGGTTTACCCATTTTTTAATTCCTGCGTAAGTGTAGAAATCTATTGATATTAATTACTAC